>NZ_JCBANA010000024.1:0-82895 GCF_059760725.1 Achromobacter sp. 1014246743 | reverse complement strand
CACCAACCTTGATGATGCCGCGTTCGATACGGCCGGTCACCACCGTGCCGCGACCCGAGATCGAGAACACGTCTTCAACCGGCATCAGGAACGCGCCGTCAACGGCACGCTCAGGCGTCGGGATGTAGGTGTCCAGCGCTTGCGCCAGCGACAGAATCGCTTGCTCGCCCAGTTCGCCCTTGTCGCCTTCCAGCGCCAGCTTGGCCGAACCCTTGACGATCGGGGTGTCATCACCCGGGAAGTCGTACTTGGACAGCAGTTCGCGAACTTCCATTTCCACCAGCTCGAGCAGCTCGGCGTCGTCAACCATGTCAGCCTTGTTCAGGAAGACGATGATGTACGGCACGCCAACCTGGCGGCTCAGCAGGATGTGTTCACGCGTTTGCGGCATCGGACCGTCAGCGGCCGACACGACCAGGATCGCGCCGTCCATCTGGGCAGCGCCCGTGATCATGTTCTTGACGTAGTCGGCGTGGCCCGGGCAGTCAACGTGCGCGTAGTGACGCGATTCCGTTTCGTACTCGACGTGTGCCGTGTTGATCGTGATACCGCGAGCCTTTTCTTCAGGAGCTGCATCGATCTGGTCGTAGCCCTTGGCTTCGCCGCCAAACTTGCTCGACAGAACGGTCGTGATCGCCGCCGTCAACGTCGTTTTGCCGTGGTCAACGTGACCAATCGTACCCACGTTCACGTGCGGCTTGGTACGTTCAAACTTGCCTTTTGCCATGGCTGACTCCTGACCTGGATTGCGCTTCTGACTGAAGAAAAGAACTTTGGAAATTAGTGGTGCCCATGGCGCGGATCGAACGCGCGACCTCTCCCTTACCAAGGGAGTGCTCTACCACTGAGCCACATGGGCATGTAAATCTTGGAGCGGGTGAAGGGAATCGAACCCTCGTCGTAAGCTTGGAAGGCTTCTGCTCTACCATTGAGCTACACCCGCGGGCTACCCTTTCACCATCTCTATCCCAGACTTTCAAAATCAAGGCCTGGGGAACTTTCCAACCTTCGTTGCGAAGGCCGCCCAGTTCCCTAGGCCTACATTTTAAAATCCAGGCAAACATCGCCTGGATTCAGGTATGGGTCTCTGGTGGAGGAGGTTGGATTCGAACCAACGTAGGCGCAAGGCCAACAGATTTACAGTCTGCCCCCTTTAACCACTCGGGCACCCCTCCAGCGGAGAACTTGAGATTATGAACACTTTCAAATCCGCTGTCAAACGCCTGGGACGAAAAATATTCAAATCTTTTGTTCTACCTCCGCCGCGTTTCCGCGCAGAGGGGGCGAAGCTTACAAGATTCCGCGAACGGCTGCACGGAAAAGTTCGGCGTACTGGTCAGGCGTGTAGGTAACGGGGTTTGTTCCCCCCGATGGATCCTCGCTGGCCATGCGCCCTACCCGCTCGGCTTCCGAGTCGTTGATGCCGATGTCGGCCAGGGTGTGGGGGATGCCCACGGTTTCGCGCAAGGCCAGCACCCAGTCGAGCACGGCGCCCGGGCCGTCGTCCGGCAGCGCCAGGTAACGGGCCAGCGCCTGCAGCCGCGGGGCCACGGCATGCTGGTTGGCCTTGAGCACATAAGGCATGAGGATGGCGTTGAGCATGCCATGGTGTGCGTCGTACAGCGCCCCCAACGGATGCGCCAGCGCATGCATCGCGCCCAGGCCGCGCTGGAACGCGGTGGCGCCCATGCTGGAGGCGACCAGCATCTGCTGGCGCGCTTGCAGATCGGTGCCGTCGGCGACGGCCTGCGGCAGGTATTCCTTGATGATGCGCATGCCTTCGAGCGCAATGCCGGCGGCCATGGGATGGAAGAACGGCGAACAGTAGGCTTCGAGGTTGTGCGACAGCGCGTCCATGCCGGTGGCCGCCGTTATCCTGGGCGGCAGGCCGGTGGTGAGTTCCGGGTCCAGGATGACGATGGCGGGCAGCATGCGCGCGTGAAAGATGATGCGTTTGACGTGGGCGGCCTCGTCGGTGATGACGGACGCGCGCCCCACTTCCGAGCCCGTCCCCGCCGTCGTCGGTACCGCCACGACCGGCGCCATGCCGGCAACGTTGACGCGCAAATAGTTGTCGCCCACGTCCTCGAAATCCCAGAGCGGACGGCTCTGCCCGGCCATCAGCGCTATGGCCTTGGCGGCGTCCAGCGCCGAGCCGCCGCCGAACGCGATCACACCGTCGTGGCGGCCTTCGCGATAGCGCGCGACGCCGTCGTCCACATTGCGCCCGGTCGGGTTGCCCCTCACTTCGTGGAACAGGCCGCATTCCAAACCCGCCTGCCGACACGCGCGCACGGCCTCGCCGATCATCGGCAATGCCGCCAGGCCGGGGTCGGTGACCAGCAAGGGTCTTGCCATGCCGAGCTCGCGGCACCAGTGCGGCAGTTCATTGATGCGGCCGGGGCCCGCCTTGATGGCGGTGGGATAGTTCCAGTTGACGCTGGGGACAGTCATGTCGGCTCCTGGTCGCGCGGCCTCAGGCCACGCTGCGCAGATGAAAGGATTTGGCTTGGGTCAGTTGTTCGTAGCCGACTTGCGACAACGAAACGCCGCGGCCGGTGTGCTTGACGCCGGTCCATGCCAGCGCAGGGTCCAGGTAGTCGCAACGATTCATGAAGAACGTGCCGGTGCGCACCTGGCGGCCCAGATGCAAGGCGGCGCCCTCGTCCTGCGTGAACACGGCGGCGGTCAGACCATAGGGGCTGTCGTTCATCAGCGCAACGGCCTCTTCGTCGCTGTCCACCGGC
Source organism: Achromobacter sp. 1014246743 (assembly GCF_059760725.1). NCBI lineage: Bacteria > Pseudomonadati > Pseudomonadota > Betaproteobacteria > Burkholderiales > Alcaligenaceae > Achromobacter > Achromobacter sp. 1014246743. The sequence continues at coordinate 80,148 of NZ_JCBANA010000024.1, read as the reverse complement.
ATCACGCCGACCACGGGTCCGAAGCACTCGTCGTTCATGATGCGCATGCGATGGTCGACTTGCGTGAGCAACGCGGGTGCCACGTATGGCGTGCCGGCGCGGGCGGCCTCGAAGCGGCTGGCGTCGGCCAGGTTGCGGGCGCCGCGTGAGAGGGCCTCGTCGATCACTTCTCGCACCTCGTCGGCCGCGCGGCTGCGCACCACCGGACCCAAGGTCGTTTCGGCGCGCAGCGGATCGCCAAGGACGTAGTCGTTGGTCAGGCTCGCCGCGCGGTCGATGAATTCCTGGTAGCGGGACCGCGCCACGTAAATGCGCTGGATGCCGCAGCAGGACTGGCCCGAATTGAAGAACGCGCCATCCACCAGGGTTTCGACGGCGTGATCGAGCTTGGCATCCTCACGCACATAGGCCGGGTCGTTGCCGCCCAGTTCCAGGCCCACGCCGATGAAGCGGCCGGCGGCTGCCTGTTCCACGCTGCGCCCCCCGCGCACTGAGCCGGTGAACGACACGTAGCCGATTTCAGGCGCGCGGATCAGCCGCTGCGCGATGTCGTGGTTGGCATGCAGGTACTGGAACACGCCCTGCGGTACGCCGGCTTCGCTGAATGCGCGGGCGATCAATTCAGCGCACAGCGGCGTCTGATCGGAGTGCTTGAGAATGACCGTATTGCCCGCCATCAAGGCCGGCACGATGCTGTTGACGGCGGTGAGCAGCGGGTAGTTCCAGGGCGCGATCGTCAAGGCCACGCCGATGGGTTCGCGACTGATGAAGCGAGTGAAGCCAGTCAGCTCGGGCACGCGTATCGGCGCCAGCGCGGCCTCGGCGATGCCGATCATGTGGCGCGCGCGCGCCTCGAAGCCGTCGACTTCGCCGGGTGTGTAGCGCAATGGCCGTCCCATCTGGATCGTGATCGCGCGCGCCGCTTCGGCTTTGGCCGCAACAAAGCGCGTGACGGCCTCAGACAGGATGCGTCCGCGTTGTTCGATGCCCAACGCATGCCAAGGCGCTTGCGCGGCCTGCGCGTCAGCCAGCGCCTGCGCGATCTGCGCTTCGCTGGCGTAGGGGCGCCGCACGACTTCGCGCCCGTCGATGGGACTGATGGTGATGAGTTCCTGCGTCATGGCGGCCCTATGCATGCATGCTGTGGATAAGTACTTGGTGTGTCGTAGCAGTCAGATGATTTCGAAGTAGCGCGCCAATTCCCAATCGGTGACGTGGCGCCTGAACTGGCGTTCTTCCCATTCGCGCGTGGCAGCGTAATGCTCGACGAAGGCATCGCCGAACAGATGCCGCGCCGCTTCCGATTCACGCAATCGCTGGGCCGCTTCCCACAAGGTGGTCGGCAAACGCAGGTGCGCCGGAAACTGCTGGGTATAGGCGTTACCCTGCACCATGGGCTCGGGCTTCAGGCCTTGCTCGATACCGTACAGGCCCGATGCCAACGCAGCGGACAGGGCCAGGTAGGGATTGGCGTCGGCCGAGCCGATGCGCACTTCGACGCGCTGCGATTTGTCGCTGCCCGGGATGAGGCGCAACGCGGTGGTGCGGTTTTCCATGCCCCAGGTGGCATCCAGCGGCGCCCAGTAGCCCGGCACCAGCCGCGAATAGCTGTTGATGGTCTGCGCATACAGCGCCATGAATTCAGGCAGATAGCGCTGCACGCCGGCCATGAATGCGGCCTGCGTCGGGCTCATGCCGTGCGGCTGCGATTCGTCGTAGAAAGCCGAACGCCCGCTCTTGCGCTCGCGCAGCGACAGGTGGATGTGGCCGCTTTGACCGGGGTGATCATGCGACCACTTGGCCATGAAGGTGGCCATCAGGCCGTTCTGCTGCGCCAGCGCCTTGGTGAAGGTCTTGAAGAGAAACGCCTTGTCGCCCGCTGCTGCGGCCTGGTCCACCGCGATCGCGGCTTCGAGCACGCCCGGACCGGTCTCGGTATGCAGACCCTCGATGGGCATGTCCATGCGTTCGCACATGTCGAGCAGCTTGCGATAGAAATCACCCTGCACCGTGCTGCGCAGCATGGAATAACCGAAGTTGCCGGGCGTCCAGTTTTCCATGTCGCGATAATGCTTGGCGCGCACCGAATGCGGCGTCTCGCGGAACATGAAGAACTCGTATTCCAGCGCGGCGTAGACCTCGAAGCCCATGTCGGCCGCGCGATCGAGCGTGCGATGAAGCAAGCGACGCGGGCAGATCTCGGCCGCGGGGCCTTCGAATTCGGCCAGGAACAGCAGCATGTCTTCGCCGCCGGGCCCTTGTTCCAGCGGCAGCCGGCGACCTGTGGACGGCACGATGCGCAGCTTGGCATCCGGATACGCCGTGTGCCAACCCGTGTATTTGGTGTTGTCGTAGAGCTGGTCGTCCAGGTCCCAGCCGAACACGACATCGCAGAACGCCAGTCCGCCGCGCAGCGCGGCCAGGAACTTGTCGCGCCGGATGTACTTGCCCAGCATGACGCCATCGACGTCAGACAGGCCGACCTTGATATGCGAGAGCGTGCTGGCTTGCACCAGCCGCTCTGCATCTTCCACCGTTGCTACCCCTAGTGCATGCATGCTCGTTCACCTTGTCCATGGCTGAAGCGTTGCGTTGACTTGCGGGGTCGCGGGGCGTGGCGTTTCAGGTTGTGGCCGCCCCCAGCACCCGCATCGCCTCGCGATGCAGTTGCGGCGTGGCGGCCGCGATCACGCGGCCCTGCGACGCGAGGCCTAACGGCTGCCCCGACCAATCGGTAATGACGCCTCCTGCCCCTTCGATGACGGGCATCAGCGCCAGATAGTCATACGGCTGCAGGCCGGCCTCGACCACCAGGTCGACATGACCGCTGGCCAGCAGGCCGTAGCTGTAGCAATCGCCCCCATAGCGGCGCATGCGCACCGATTGGGTCAGCGTATCAAACGCGGCCAGGTCGGCGCCTTCGAAGATGTCGGGTGAAGTGGCGTAGAGAATCGCCTGCCCCAATTCGGTGCAGCCGCTGGCGCGGCAGATTTCGCCGTTCAATCGCGCGGGCGAATCGGTGGCGCCGAGCCAGCGCTCGCCCAGCATCGGGATGTCGATCAGGCCCAGCACGGGGCGGCCACGGTGCAGCAACGCCAACAGGGTGCCCCACAACGGGTTGCCGGAGATGAAGGCACGCGTACCGTCGATGGGGTCCAGGGACCAGACCCAGTCAGCCTCGGCATGGCTGGCGCCGAATTCCTCGCCGAAGATGCCGTGATCGGGGTACTGACTGGCGATGGCCGCACGCAATGCGGCTTCGACCTCGCGGTCTGCCTGGGTGACGGGACTTTCGTCCGCTTTGGTGTCCACCGACAGCGGGTGGCGGAACCACTGGCGCGACAACGGCCGGACCTGGTCCGCCAGCGTTTGGGCGAACGAGGAAAAGGCGGCCAGTTGCTGCGCGGTAAGCGGCGGCGAAGTTTGCATTGACGAGCTCCCAGGCGTGGTGCAGCGCCAAAAAAACCCTTGCGATTAAGGTTTTTCCAGTCTAGACACGTTGCCACAAATTTGCAAATATACCTAAAAAAGCAACCCAACCGTCTTACAGCAGGCCGCTGTCCGCAAACCGTAGCTCACCGCCGTTGCCGTGTATTCCTTTCCGGAGTTCCATCATGCAATGTAAGAAGAAGCTTAGCCTTGTGGTTGCAGTAATTTCCCTAGGTTGTGCACAGGCCGCCCACGCCGGCGCCATTACCGTCTATTCCGCCCTGGAAGAGGACGAAATCGCCGCCTATCTGAAGGCTGCCAACGCCGCCATGCCGGACGTGAAGGTGAACGTGCTGCGCCTGTCCACCGGCGATCTCGGTGCGCGCCTGATCGCCGAAGCCGGCAACCCGCAGCAGGACGTGATCTGGGGCTTTGCCGTCAGCAACATGCTGGACCCGCGGCTGCAGCAACTGCTGGAACCGTATGCCGCGAAAGGCATCGACGCCCTGCCCGCCCAGTACAAGGCTGCCGACAACAAGTGGTTCGCCGCCACCGGCTACGTCGCGGCCTTCTGTGTGAACACCGATAGGCTCAAGTCCAGGAACCTGCCCATGCCGACGTCGTGGGAAGACCTGGCCAAGCCGGTCTACAAGGGTGAAATCGTTATCCCCAGCCCCGCTGCGTCCGGCACGGGCTACCTGCAGATCGTGGCGCTGCTGCAGGGAATGGGCGCCGAGAAGGGCTGGGCGTACCTGAAGGACCTGGACAAGAACGTGGCGCAGTACACCCCATCCGGCTCACGCCCTTGCAAGATGGCCCGCGCCGGCGAGTATGCGATCGGCGTGTCGTTCGCATTCCCCGCCATGCAATCCATCGAAGAGGGCTTTCCCGTCAAGATGGTGATTCCGTCGAAATGGGTGGGCTACGAGCTCGAGGCATCCGGCCTGATGAAGACCGCCAAGAACCCGACGGATGCCAAGCGCTTCCTGGACTGGACGCTGTCGGCCCAGGCGGGCGGGCTGTACAGCAAGTACAAGGAGCTGGTGACGATTCCCGGCGCGGCGCCGAACAAGGCCGCCGAAGCCGCGGGCCTGCCCAAGGACCTGACCGCGGTGCTGTATCCCGTGGACTTTCAGAAATCCGCCGCCGAACGCGACGCCACCATCAAGACCTGGCAAGACACCATCAAACGCTGACGGCTCGCGGACTGCACCCGCCGGCCGGCGTCCCCAGCTGGAGCAGCCATGTACCTGGAACTGCGCGGGATACGCAAGACCTTCGAGGGCGCGGTCGCCCTCGAAGGCATCGACCTGTCTGTCGGCGAGCATGAGTTCGTCTGCTTGTTGGGCCCCAGCGGCTGCGGCAAGACCACCCTGCTGCGCATCGTGGCGGGACTGCTGCCGTTCGATGCCGGCAGCATCCGGTTGGGCGGACGCGATCTGTCGGCCCTGCCGGCGCGCAAGCGCGGCTTCGGCATCGTGTTCCAGTCGTATTCGCTTTTTCCCAACATGACCGTGGCAGAGAACGTCGGCTACGGCCTGCGCATACGCGGTGAAAGCCGCGAGCGCATAGCGTCACGCGTGACGGAGCTGCTGGCGTTGATCAAGCTGCCCGACTACGCGCAGCGCTATCCACACCAGCTTTCCGGCGGCCAGCAGCAACGCGTGGCGCTGGCCCGCGCACTGGCGGTAGACCCCGCCCTGATCCTGCTTGACGAGCCGCTGTCGGCCCTGGATGCGCGAGTGCGTACCGACATGCGCGCAGAAATCCATGACGTGCAGCGCCGACTGCGGATTCCCACCATCATGGTGACCCACGACCAGGAAGAGGCGTTGACGCTGGCCGACAAGATCGTGTGCATGAATGACGGGCGCGTGGAACAGGTGGGGTCGCCGTCCGACCTGTACCTGCGGCCCCAGACGCGGTTCGTCGCCAATTTCGTGGGGCTGAGCAATCTGCTGCCCACCGACTGGGTACGGCAAGCCATGCCGGCGCTGTTGGCGACGCGGCCCGACGGCGCCAGCGACCGCTACGAAGCCTGCCTGCGGCCCGAGAGCCTGCGCATCGCCCCCGACGACCAGGGCCCCGGGCGCGTGCGCGAGATGACCTTCATGGGCAACCTCACCCGCTTGCGGGTGGACTGGCAAGGCCGCGAACTGCTGGTGGAACAACAGGGTGCGGCCGGCCTGTCGCAGGGCGCCCCCGTACGCCTGGACATGGAGCCGGGACAATGCGCCTGGGTCCGCGTATGACGCCGGCAGCCGTGGCCAGGCGGTCGGGAGCCGCCGAGTGAGCACGGCCCACATGAGCGCCACCGCATCCGCCCCCGCCGCCCGCACTCCCTGGTCGCTGGACCGCGTGTTGCTGTGGACCTGCGTCGGCATTCCGATGGCGGGCCTGGCGTTGTTTTTCCTGTTTCCGCTGGCCACCGTGGCGTGGCGCAGCCTGGTCCAAAAGGATGGCGGGATCGGCCTGGGCAACTACGCCGAGGTGTTTGCGACCCGCGGCATCCTGACCGCCACCGCCAACAGCCTGACCATGAGCGCGGCCACCACGGCCGTCAGCCTGCTGCTGGGCTTTGCCATCGCCTACGGGCTGGACCGCAGCCGCATGCGCGGCAAGGCCTACGTCAAGTTGGCGCTGGTGCTGCCGCTGCTCGCGCCCTCGCTGGTGCAAGGCCTGGGCTTGATCTTCATCCTGGGCCGCAACGGCCTGGTGCACCGCTGGACCGGTTGGGAATTCGATATCTATGGCTTCTGGGGCCTGTTGATTTCCAACGTGTTCTACGCCTTGCCCCAGGCAGTGCTGATCCTGCAGGCCGCGTTGCGCAACACCGACGCGCGCTACTACGACGCGGCCGAAGTGATGGGCGCATCCAGCACACGGCAGTTCTTCGACATCACGTTACCCAACTGCAAGTTCGGGCTGCTGAGCGCCGCCTTCGTGGTGTTCGTCATTACCATCACCGACTTCGGCAACGCCGCGGTCATCGGCGGCAACTACAAGGTGCTGGCGACCGAGATCTACAGCCAGGTCTCGGGCCAGATGAACTTCGGCATGGGATCGGTGGTGGGCATCCTGTTGCTGCTGCCGTCGTTGATCTCGGTGCAGATCGAACGGGTAGCCTCGCAACGCCAGTTCGGCTCGGCGTCGCCCAGCGGATTGCGGGTGATGCCGCAGCCCGCTCGCGGCCGCGACCGTGCCTTCACGGCCGGCGTGCTGCTGTGTACCAGCGCGATCGTGGCCACGGTGGCCACCGTCGTGTTCGCCAGCTTCATGCGCCTGTGGCCGTATCGCATGGAATGGACGCTGAAGCACTACGACATCACCGTCAGCGGCGGCTACGCGCCGCTGTGGACATCGCTGTACCTGTCACTGGCGGCCGCATCCGGCGGCGTGCTGCTGCTGTTCTTCCTGACCTTTGGCGTGTGTCGCATCCCGCGGGCCTGGGCCAAGCTGGTGTACCTGGTGTCGGTGCTGCCGGTGGGCGTGCCTGGGCTGGTGCTGGGCCTGTCGTACATCTTCGCCTTCAATTCGCCCGCCACGCCGCTGTATGCGCTGTACGGCAGCGCCGCGTTGATCGCCCTGTGCAATTTCTACCACTATCACACGCAGGGCTTTCTGACGATGATGACGGGGATGCGCGCAGTGCCGCAAGCGCTGGAGGAAGCGGTCAGCTGCCTGGGCGGGGGCACCTGGCAGGTGCTGCGCGATGCCGTGCTGCCGCAGATCGCCCCCACCGTATTGGGCGTGTTCTTCTTCCTGTTCATGCGGTCCATGGTCACGCTGTCCGCGGTGATTTTCCTAGTGACGCCCTCGGTCAGCGTGGCGCCGGTTTCTGTCTTGCGGCTGGACGAAGCGGGGTTCGTCTCGCAGGCGGCGGCCTATTCGACGCTTATCATGCTGGTCGTGGGCGGTTCCCTGCTGGCGATGCGCGCGTTGATCGCGCTGGCGGCGCGGCGCCGCAAATAGATTAGGAAGCATCCGATATGTGGCAAGAAGAGCGGTATCAAAGAATCCGCGCCCTGCTGTCTTCCCTGCAGCAGGTATCGACCGACCGTATCGTCGGCGAACTGGGGGTATCACGGGAGACGGTCAGGCGCGACCTGCTGGAGCTGGAAGCGATGGGCGAGTTGCGCCGCGTGCACGGCGGCGCCGTGCCGGTGCATAGCGAACCCCCTATCACCGAACGGGTGCACACGCGCGTCAAATACAAACGCGCCATCGCACGCGCCGCTGCCGGCCTGGTCAGCAGCGGACAGACACTGTTTCTGGATGCCGGCAGCACCACCAGCGTGCTGGCCGACGAACTGGCCAAGCTGACCGGGCTGACCATCATCACCAATTCGTTCGACGTGGCCCTGAAGGTCGGCGCGGCCGGTAACGGCGCCAACGAATTGATCATGCTGGGTGGATCGGTGGGCGGCCCGGTATGCGCCACCGCCGGCGACATCACCATCGCCGAGATCCACCGCTACCGCGCCGACCTGGCGCTGCTGTCTCCGGTGGGCGTGGACGCCGAATGCGGCGCCACCAGCTACGACCTGCGCGAAGCCGAGGTGGCCCGAGCGATGGCCGCCAACGCCAAGCAACGGGTGCTGCTGGCCGACTTCAGCAAGATCGGCCTGTGCAGCCGCGTGTCGTATTGCGAGGTCGGCCGCATTGATTACCTGGTCACCAACACCAACGCCGAAAAGATGCCGGCCTTCGCGCCACTGAAGACCGCCGTGGGCAAGACGTTGACGGTGTAGCCGCGCGTCAGTCCACCGACACGCCCGCCACCTTCACCATGTCTGCCCAATAGAGGGTGTCCTGCTGCAGCCGCTTCTGGAAGGCATCGGGCGCACTGCCGACCGGCTGGCTGCCGCCGGCCTGGATCTTGGCGATCACGTTGGGCGATTTCATGGCCTGAGCCACGGCCTTGGCCAGATAGGCGATGCGGTCCGGCGGCGTGCCGGCCGGCGCGAACAGGCCGTACCAATCGTCGGCGGTGATGCCGTCCATGCCCGATTGCTTGAGCGTGGGCGCGGTCTTGAAGATACCGATGCCGTTGTCGTGGCTGAGCGCCAGGATGCGCAGCTTGCCCGCGGCCACCATGGGTTCGGCCGATGCGGGCGAGGTAATCAGCATGTCCACCGTGCCGCCCATCAGGTCGGTGATCGCAGGCGCGGCGCCGCGATACGGCACGTGCACGAGTTTCACACCGGCCTTTTGCGACAGCAGCGCGCCCATCAGGTGGCTCATGGTGCCGTTGCCCGGGGTGGCATAGGTGATGACGCCGGGCTGCTTGCGCGCGGCGTCGAGATAGTCGCCCAGCGATTTGTAGGCGCTTTCGCTGCGCGACACGAGCACCAGCGGCGCGGAGGTGATCTGCGAGATGGGCACGAAGTCCTTGACCGGATCGAAGCCCACGTTCTTGTACAGGCGCGGATTGACCGCCATGACGCTGGTCTGCGACATCACCAGCGTATAGCCATCCGGCTTGGCGCGCGAGACCTGCGAGGTACCCACATTGCCACCGGCGCCAGAACGGTTCTCCACGACCACGCTCTGACCCGTGATCGCGCCCAACTCCTGCGCAATCAGGCGCGCCACGCCGTCATTGCCGCCGCCGGGCGGAAACGGCGACACCACCGTGATGGCTTGCTTGGGATAGTCGGCCAGCGGCGCCAATGCCTGAGCGTGGGCGTTGACGCCCCAGGCCAGGCAAGCCAAGGCGGCCGCGGTGGTGCAGGCTTGCAGCACGTGTTGCTTTGTCATCGGTACTTCCCCTTGTAGTCGGCGGCCGGATACTCGGCCGTCCGTTGCATTCCGGTTCGCCATGAACCGTCCGCGCCCCGGCGGCTGGGCACCGGGGCGTGCTGATCGGATAAAGCAGGTCGTGCGGCCGCTCATGCGGCCCATGGGCGACTAAGCCGGAAAGCGATACGCGGCGCGTTCGCGCTCGTCGATCTGCTTGACCAGGTTGGTTTCCCAGGCGAGGTACTGACGCGCCGCGGCCTTGTTGCCGTCGTGGCGGTCGTGCACGAAAAACAGGTAGTCGATGCAATCGCGGTCGGCGGGCTCGTCCGGCGTGGCTTGCAGGGTCAGGCCCGCTGCCGACCAGCCGGCCGGCGAGCCGAGGTTCACCTTGACGTCGCTTGCGCCCAGCGCCCGCAGATCAGCCGCCGCCCAGGCGGCCACGGCCAGTTCGTCGGCCAGCAACACCACTGGTTGCGCGGGGTCCAACGCCAGATCGGCAAAGCGTGGGCGAATCGACCATTGCGCCCCCGCGATATGTTGGGTGCGATAGCGCATGCTGGCGCGGATGTCGACCAGCTGCGCGCCCTGCGCGGATGCTGCGACCAGCGCCGTGTCGTCCAACACGGCCACGGACGGAGCATCGGCCGGCACCACGTTGGCTTTCAGCGCTGCGGCCACGCCCTCTTGCAGCACGCTCGCATCCCAGCCCATCTGGCGCAGCCAACTGGCCACGACCGGCGCGCGCACACCTTCGGCGTCGAACACCACGATGCGTGCGCCACGCACGGCCAGGTATTGGTCGGTGGCCTGGATCAGCTGGCCGCCCGGCGTGTGCTGGGCACCGGGCAAGGACCCTTGCGCAAACTCTTCGGCGCTGCGCACATCGCACAGGAAGGTGCTGCGACCCGCCTCATCCAGCCAGGCCTGTACCTGGCTTGCGTCGACGCGCGGCACGTTGTGGCGCTCGGCCAGATTGGCCGAGCGCTGCACCAGCGCCGGCAAGTCCTCAGGCACCACGCTATCGTCGTAGCGACGCTGCGCGCCATGGTCGAGCTTGAAGTCTTCCAGGTACCAGCCTTGGGTGCCGTTTTCCAGCGCAAACACCGGGTTGGGCACGCCCAGGTTGATCAGCGTCTGCGCGCCGATGATGCTGCGCGTGCGTCCTGCGCAATTGACCACGATGGTGGTGGTCGGGTTCCTGGCCAGGGTATGTGCACGCAACGCCAGCTCGCCATTGGGGCAGCAGATGCCGCCCGGAATGCTCATCTTCTGGTATTCGGCGTAGGGCCTGCCATCCAGCACGATCAGGTCGTCGCCGCGGCGCTGGCGCTCGGCCAGTTCGCGTGCACCGATACGGGGGGTGTGGAACACTTCTTCGGCGAGTTCACCGAAGGTCTTGCTGGGCACATTGACGCCGGCAAATGCGGCATAGCCGTCGCGTCGCCATTGTTCGATGCCGCCCGCCAGCCGGTGCACCTGCGTGTAGCCCAGCGCACGCAATGCGCGTGCGGCGCGCGCCGCCGTCTCGTCCACGCCACCTTCGTCATAGACCACCACCCGCACGCCGCGACGCGGCGCCAACCGCACGATGTCGGCTTCCAGTCGGCTGTACGGAACCGGCGCGGCATAGAACAAGTGAGACTCGCCGTATTGGCCATGCTCGCGCACGTCCAACAGCGCGATCTCGCTACCGTCGTGCAGCCAGTCCTTGAGCGTGTGGGAATCGACGTCGGCCGTGTTCAGGTCGGAATGGGGATGCATCAGTGAATTCTCGGGAATCGGAAAAGGGGGAATGGCGGATATCAGCGCTCGGGTCGAAGCTGGGTGAAGGCGTGGTCGAGGTCGGCGATCAGGTCTTGCGGGTCTTCCAACCCGATATGCAGCCGCAACATCGGGCCATGCGCCTGCGCAGCCGGCAGCGAACGCGCATTGCGCAACTGCATCGGAATCACCAGGCTTTCAAAGCCGCCCCAGGACGCGCCGATGCCAAACAGGCGCAGCGCATCGATGGCGCGCTCCATGTCGGCATCGGTAATGGGCGCGGCGAACTCCACGGTCAGCAAGCCGTTGGTGCCCGAGCATTCACGCCGCCAGACGGCGTGGGAAGGGTCGTCAGGCAGCGCCGGGCACAACACGCGCGCGACCTCCGCCCTGCCCTGCAGCCACTCGGCCACGCGCATCGCACTGCGGGCATGCTGGGCCAGGCGCAGCGGCAGTGAACGCATGCCGCGCAGCACCAGGAAGGCGTCATCGGCGCCGACAGTCTGGCCGAAGTCGATGCCGGCGCGATCCAACGGCCGCCAGGCGCGCGGGTTGGTCACGACTGCGCCCATCATCACGTCGGCATGGCCGCCCAGGTACTTGGTGGCCGCGAGGATAGAAATATCGGCGCCCAGCGACAGCGGTTGGCACAGCAAGCCGGAAGCCCAGGTGTTATCCACAGCCAGCCAGCAACCATGGGTGCGCGCCAGCGTCGCCAGATGGCTCAGGTCCGGCATTTCGTAGGTCAGCGAACCCGGCGACTCGGCGTAGATCATGCGGGTATTCGGGCGTATCAACGACTCAAGGCCGGTGCCGTCCGGCGAGTAATACGCGTATTCGATCCCCAGGCGCGACAGATGTTCGGCGCAGAAACGACGCACGGGTTCATAGACTGCATCGGTCACCAGCACGTGATCGCCGGCGCGCAGATAGGCCAGCAACACAGTCGCAATGGCCGCCTGCCCGGTGGGGAACAACTTGGCGCGAAAGCCCTGTTCCAGTTCCACCAGCGCGTCTTCCAGCGCATGGGTGCTGTCGGTGCCGCGTGCGCCGTAGGACGGCAGGCGTTCCTGCTCGCGACGCGCCCGCGTGTCGCGCCAGGCCGCCACGCTGTCGAACACATAGGTGCTGGCCCGCGTGACCGGCGTATTGACCCAGCCGCCATGAGGGCGCCCGGCGCGCAGCAGCCGCGTCGCGGGCCGATAGGGCTTGTCCATGGTCAGCGACGCGTCTGCACGCCGATCGGCATGACTTTGCAGGTGCCGGCGGCCAGGTCGAAGGCCAACCGCTCGGTCAGCGTTTCCAGCGCGCGGCCGTACATGTGCAGATGGCGGATGACGCTGTCGCCCTGGATCTCGACCGCGTGGATGTCGTCGGGCATCAGCGCAATGCCGCTACCCGGGCCGACCACCACGGTGCCGGTCTTTTCAAGATGCCCCACGCCCGGCACCGAGCCGTCGTCGGTGCGGTCGTAGACGTAGTTGTATTCCACCCCTTCCACGGCCGCGATACAGGCCCAGGTGGTGTGGTTGTGCGGCACGATCTGCTTGCCCGGCCGCATCACGTTCAGGTACAGCGCGTACTGCTTGTCGGCGTCTTCGCTGATCAGGTAGCGCGCCTGGCGCTCGCCTTCTTCCGGCGCCGGGTAGCGATCCTGGGCCCACCAGTCGGCGTGGCCGGCCAGTTGGATCAGCTGGTCCAGCACGACCTTCAAGCTGTCACGGTTCAGGCCCTTATTTCCTAAAGTATTTTTAATATTTCCAACGGTGCTGTCGATGCCCTGCTGGTGAGGATGCGCATTACCCACAGTGACTTTCCCTCTTGTTTCATGAGTTATTTCGATCACTGTATCGCCCTGCGCGGGGCGGAACAATTTAAATTGCCTTAAGATTCCATAAGCATTGCTAATACTTTTCGATCTCAAGGGATATGCGCAATCTGGATCTGGACCTGCTGCGCACGCTGACGGCGATCGCGCGCTACGACACGTTCTCCGAAGCGGCCAACCGGCTGCACAAGACACAATCGGCCGTCACGCAGCAAATGCAACGCCTGGAAGCCGCTATCGGCTTGCCGCTGTTCGAAAAGCAGGGGCGCAACAAGGTCTTGTCCACCCATGGCCGGCGATTGGTCGAATATGCACGCCACATGCTGGCCATCAACGACGAGGCGCTGCGCGCGCTGCAGGACGGGCCCCTGGAAGGCGATTTGCGATTGGGCGCGCCGCTGGACGTCGCCGACACCATCCTACCCACGTTGCTGACGCACATCGCGCGTTCGGCGCCCCGCGTGAAACTCGAAATCCGCGCCGACCGCAGTCCGTTCCTGATGGACGCACTGCGGGCAGGCGAACTCGACCTGACGATTTCAACCCGCTTTGACCAGGATTTCGAGGGCGTGGCGCTGCGCACCTCGCCCACCGTCTGGCTGGCGTCGGCCGACTATGTGCACGATGTGAGCGCGCCCGTGCCGCTGGTGCTCGCCGACGAGCCCAGTATCTTTCGCCGCCTGGCGCTCACCGCGCTGGAACAGGCGCAGGTACGCTGGCACACCAACTACGTGGCGCCGAACCTGGTGGGCATCAAGGCCGCGCTGCGGGCAGGCCTGGGCGTGACGGCACGCAGCGTGGAACTGCTGGGGCCGGAAATGCGGGTGCTGGGAGAAAAGGAAGGCCTGCCGCCCTTGCCGGACGTGACGTACTTCCTGTGGATAAGGCGCGATCTGATCAATCCGCTGACGCGGCAGGTCTATGACATGCTCAAGGCCAGCCTGGGACTGGCGCGGCACGCAGACGCCACCGCCAACCCCGCAAGCCTTCAATAGCGGTCGAAGTAACCCTGCACGACCGCAGGGTCGCGGCTGACGCACAGGGCCAGCATCAGCAGGATGCGGGCCTTCTGCGGGTTCAGGTCGCGGGCGGCGGCAAAGCCCCGCGCCGCGTCGTCCAGTTCGACGTCACGCGCCACCAGGCCGCTGCCGGTGCGGCTGGACCGCACCACTGCCACGCCATCGGCAGCCGCGCGGGTCAGGGCGTCCACAGCCAGGTCGGTGGCATTGCCATCGCCTACGCCGGCCAGCACGATGCCGTCCGCCTTGCCGGCGACGAATGCAATGACATCGGCTTGCAGATTGGCGTGCGCATAGACGATGTCCACGCGTGGCCACCCAGCCTTTTCCAACAATGCGAGTGAAAACTCGCTTTGTGCCGTATGCGTGGTGGTGTTGCGCGAATAGAAGCACGGCACACCGCCATGCATGACGCCTGCGCGACCGCGGTTGGGCGACGCGAAGGCGCTGATGCCGGCGCTGGCGACCTTCTGGATCTCGCGCGCGTAGTGCACGTCTTCGTTCATGACGACCAGCGGACCCCGACCGCGCGCGTCGGGATGCCGAGCCAGCGCGACAGCGTTGTACAGGTTCGCGGGGCCTTCGGCGCCCAGCGCGGTAGCGGGACGCATCGCCCCCACCAGCACCACCGGTTTGTCGTGCTGGATCACCAGGCTGAGAAAGTACGCGGTTTCTTCAAGCGTATCCGTGCCGTGCGTGATGACGATGCCGGCCACCGATGCGTCGGCGCATAGCGCATCCACGCGTTGCGCCAACGTGCGCCAGACGTCGTGCGTCATATTCTGGCTACCTACGTTGGCCACCTGTTCGGCGCGGATGTCCGCCAGGCCCGCCAACTGCGGCACGGCAGCCAGCAGATCACCTACCGAGAATGAGCCTGCCTTGTAGCCCGCGGCGGTCGCATCGGCCTGGGCGCCGGCAATGGTGCCACCCGTAGCCAATACCGCAATGACCGGCAAAGCCATATCAGGCATCGACCACTCCGGACAGGCCTTGACGCTCGAGCAGCGAATTCAGGTGTTCCCAGCCGTGGAAGTCGATGACGATCTGGCCCTTTTCCTTGGCACCCACCTTCAGCGCGACACGGGTGCCCAGGTGGTCGGACAGGGCCTCTTCGAGGCGCGTCAGGTCGCGCGACGCGCCGTTCGTCTTTTTCTTGGGCGAGGCGGCTGTCTCGGCTTCTTTGGCGGTCTTGGCGACCAGCTTTTCGGCTTCGCGCACCGACAGGCGACGTGCGATGATCTGGTTGGCCAGCTGGATCTGCGTGGCGGCATCCACGGCCAGCAGCGCGCGCGCATGACCCATGTCGACGTCACCCGCCAGCAGCATGGTCTGCACCGCGGCTGCCAGGTTCAACAGGCGCAGCAGGTTGCTGGTGGCCGAACGCGAGCGGCCGATGGCCTGGGCGGCCTGCTCGTGGGTCAGGCCGAATTCGTCGAGCAGGCGGCGCACGCCATGCGCTTCTTCGAGCGGGTTCAGGTCTTCACGCTGGATGTTTTCGATGAGCGCCATGACGGCCGCATTTTCATCGGCGACTTCGCGCACCAGCACCGGCACTTCTTTCAGCCCGGCGAGCTGCGCCGCACGGAAACGGCGCTCGCCCGCGATGATCTCGTAGTGGCCGGGCGCCTCGCCCAGCGCGCGCACAAGAATGGGTTGCATGATTCCTTGTGTGCGTATCGATTCGGCCAGCTCGCCCAGCGCGCCCTCGTCCATGCGAGTGCGCGGCTGATACTTGCCGGCCCGCATCTTCGAAACAGGCAAGGTGGACGGCAGACCCTCGGGCTTGGCCGCAGCCTTGCCGATATTGTCAATGGCGGGCGCGTCGGCGCCCAGCAAGGCGTCAAGTCCGCGACCCAAACCCTTGGGTTTCTTGGTGGCCATAGTTAAATCCTCTTTCCTTCTGTTTTTGTATCCCGAGCCAGGCTCAGGCGTCCGCCTGCTCGGCGGGCAGGCGGTACCAATACGCGTAACAGTCTTTGAAACCGTAGCGGCCGTACAAGGCGCGCGCCGCGGTGTTTTCCGGCTCTACCTGCAAATATGCCGTGGTGGCCCCGCCCGTGGCGGCGCTTGCCAACAGATGTTCGACCAGCATGGCGGCATGGCCCCTGCGCCTTTGCGCAGGATCCGTCACCACATCGAACAGCCCCACGACATCGCCGTCGCGTACGGCCATGCCAGCGGCCACACAGTGTCCGGCGCTGTCCGAGGCCAGCACCGGCATGATATCCACAGCCAAGCCTTCGAGGCGCGCCTGGTGCTCGGCGATGTGCTCCGCCCGGGAATCACGCATGCGTCCGACCGCCGCCGCGAATCGGGCAGCGTCCACTGTCTTGAAAAGCAGATCGCCCCGGGCGCCAGGCCTGGGGGCGAGCGGCATGCTCATGACTCGGGTCTCGCCAGTGAGGATGTAACCACGGGACTCCAGCTCGGCGTCCAGGGCGAAATCGGGACCGATGGAGGTGATGCGCAGCACCATGGGCAAGCCATGGCGCGCATACAACGATGAACAATACGCCAGCCGCTCGTCCAGCGGACGTGTGGATAACCCCAGCACATTGATGCTGCGTACCCGTTTGGCGGACGATGGCGACAACCGCACCAGCCAGCCGTCGTAGAGCACCTGGGCGCGCACCGCCGTAGCATTGAGCGCGGCCTCTTCGAGCCGCACGCGCAGCGCATCGCGCACGTCGGCGGGCGGCGTGCGGGGCAAAGCGTCGGAGGGCGAATGGCGCGGTGCGACGGACATGCTTACGGCTTATTTATTGAGATCGCGAACGCGTTCGATCATTTCGGCGCCGAAGGCGATGTAGGCCTGCGCCCCCCGCGAGGCGCGATCGTAGACCACGCCGGGCATGCCATAGCTGGGCGCCTCGGCCAGGCGCACGTTGCGCGGCACGACGGTCTTGAAGACCTTGTCGCCGAAGTGCGCTTCGAGCTGCGCAGACACCTGCTGTTGCAGCGTCATGCGCGGGTCGAACATGACACGCAACAAACCGATGACGCGCAGGTCGTCGTTGATGTTGCGGTGTACGCGCTTGATCGTGTTGACCAGGTCGGACAAGCCTTCGAGCGCGAAATATTCGCACTGCATCGGGATGATGACGCCGTGCGCCGCGGCCAGGCCGTTCAACGTCAGCAGCGACAAGGTGGGCGGGCAGTCGATCAGGACGAAATCGTATTGGGTGGCCACGGTGTCGATGGCGGCCTTGAGCTGACGCTCGCGTTCGTCCATCTGCACCAGGTCGATCTCGGCGCCGGACAATTCACGGTTGGCGGGCAACACGTCATAGCCGCCCGATTCCGAGCGCACGCGCGCCTGCTCGATCGTGGATTCACCGATCAGCACCTGGTACAGGTTCGACTCGAGCGAATTCTTGTCGATGCCGCTGCCCATCGTGGCGTTGCCTTGCGGGTCCAGGTCCACCAGCAGCACGCGTTGCTTGTGCGTCGCCAGGCCCGCCGCCAGATTGATGGCGGTCGTCGTCTTGCCCACACCACCCTTTTGATTGGCGATGCAGAAAACACGGGCGGATGAGCTGGGGGGTAAGTTCTTCATAGGGTTCCTTGACTGCGGCGCATCCAGATCAGGCAGCGTTCTGCTTGCAGCTCCGGCACCCGGAGTTGCTGAATATGGTCGACTTGCCATTCCCCGCGCGCGTGCAGCGCTGCGATCTCATCATCGGGGACCTTGCCCTTCATGGCGACGAGGGTACCATCGTTGCCCACGTGCCTGCCCGCGAGCATTGCAAAATCATCCAAAGAAGCGAAGGCGCGCGACGTCACAATGTTGCAGTTGGCAGGGTCCAGCGTTTCGATACGTGCATGGCGGGCCTGCAGGTTGGGCAAGGCCAGGGCGCCGCTCATCTGCCGGACGAATGCGGTTTTCTTTTCTACAGCATCGATGCAGGTCACGGACCATGCGGGCCGCATGACGGCCAGGACGACCCCGGGCAGGCCCCCCCCCGATCCCACGTCGTAGATCCTGGCCGGCGTGCCAGGCTGGCCCAGCGCGTCGCTGAACGGGCCCACCGCGGCCAGACTGTCGAACAGGTGCTGCACCAGCATCTGCTGCGGATCGCGAATGGCGGTCAGGTTATAGGTTCGGTTCCAGCGCTGCATCTGCGCCAGGTAGTCGAGCAGCTTGGCGGCCGCGTCGGCATCGGCCTGCAGCCCCAGTTGCTCGAATGCACGGGAGAGACGGCCGGCCATGTCTGCGCCGGCCGGATCGGGATGGGCGCTCATGCGGCTTGCTTGCGCGAGCCGTAATGCAGGCGCTTGAGGTGAATGAGCAGCAGCGAGATCGCCGCCGGTGTCACGCCCGAAATCCGGGCGGCCTGGCCGATGGTCTCGGGCCGGTGAGTCTTGAGCTTCTGGCGCACTTCGAACGACAGGCTGGTCACGGCGTCGTAATCGACGTCCGCCGGAATGGGCTGTTGTTCGTGGGCAATCTGCTTTTGCACTTCATCTTGCTGGCGCGCAATGTAGCCGGCGTACTTCACCTGGATCTCGACCTGCTCGGCCAGCACCTCGTCGGCCACCACGCCGGGACCGGCCAGCAGCGTGCCGTCGATATTGCGGGCGGCCATCAGGGCTTCATAGGAAACATTCGGGCGTTTCAGCAGATCTGCTAGTGAGTACTCACGTTCAATCGCCTTGCCCAGCAAGGGCTCTGCCACTTCCAGCGGCAACAAGCGCGGATTGACCCAGGACGACTTCAAACGTTCGACCTCGGCGGCCACCGCATCGCGCTTGCGATTGAAGGCTTCCCAGCGGGCGTCGTCGACGATGCCGAGCTGCCGGCCGATTTCGGTCAGGCGCAGGTCCGCATTGTCTTCACGCAGGCTCAAGCGGTATTCGGCTCGCGAGGTGAACATGCGGTACGGCTCGGTGACGCCGCGCGTCACCAGATCGTCGACCAATACGCCCAGGTAGGCTTCGTCGCGGCGCGGCGTCCACGGATCGCGCCCCAACGACTGCAGCGCGGCGTTCACGCCAGCCAGGAGTCCTTGGGCTGCGGCTTCTTCGTAGCCGGTGGTGCCGTTGATCTGACCCGCGAAGAACAGCCCGGAGATCGCCTTGGTTTCGAGCGTGCTCTTCAATCCACGTGGATCGAAGTAGTCGTATTCGATCGCGTACCCGGGGCGCAGGATGTGCGCGTGTTCCAGGCCGGGCAAAGAATGGATCAGCTCCAGCTGCACGTCGAACGGCAAGCTGGTCGATACGCCGTTGGGATAGACCTCGTGCGTGTCCAACCCCTCGGGTTCGAGAAAGACCTGGTGCGATTCCTTGTCGGCGAAACGGTGGATCTTGTCTTCGATGGACGGACAGTAACGCGGCCCCACCCCTTCGATCACCCCGCTATACATCGGCGAACGATCCAGCCCGCCGCGGATGATGTCGTGGGTACGCGCGTTGGTGTGGGTGATCCAGCAGGGCAACTGCCGAGGATGCATGGCCACATTGCCCATGTACGAGAACACCGGAATCGGATCCAGGTCACCCGGTTGCTCTTCCAGAATGCTGTAGTTGATGCTGCGACCGTCGATGCGCGGCGGCGTGCCGGTCTTCAAGCGGCCTTGCGGCAGCTGCAGTTCCTTCAGGCGCTGCCCCAGGGAAATAGCCGGGGGATCACCTGCGCGGCCACCGGAGTAATTCTGCAGACCCACGTGAATCAGGCCGTTGAGGAATGTACCGGCGGTCAGGACCACGGTCTTGGCCCGGAACTTGAGTCCGACTTGGGTCACGGCGCCGACCACACGGTCGCCTTCTACCATCAAGTCTTCCACCGCTTGCTGGAATAGCCACAAATTGGGCTGATTCTCCAGGCGGCCACGAATGGCTTGGCGGTACAGCACCCGGTCTGCCTGGGCGCGGGTCGCGCGCACGGCCGGCCCTTTCGAGCCATTAAGAATGCGGAACTGAATCCCCGCCTCGTCCGTCGCCAAAGCCATGGCACCGCCAAGGGCGTCAACTTCTTTGACGAGATGACCTTTGCCGATCCCGCCAATGGAGGGATTGCAAGACATCTGACCTAGGGTTTCGATGTTGTGGGTGAGCAGCAGCGTCTGGGCGCCAGCGCGTGCTGCAGCCAGCGCCGCCTCGGTGCCGGCGTGGCCGCCACCAACGACGATGACATCGAATTCGCGGGGATAATCCATGATGGGGAGGTAAGAGAGCGTTCGGTGCTCATTATAGAGGCAGGGGGGGCATGTTTCACGTGAAACATGGTTCGGTGCAGCAATGGGTCGCGCGGTCTTTCAATGTTCGTGTACAAAAGGCAACGGGCGAGCTGTCCGTCCGACCAAATATGTCGGCATTTGCCTCTGTTGATGGGAGTGTTCCACGTGGAACATCTGCGCGCCCTGCCCTGGCCAAGGTATGTTTCACGTGAAACATCGATAACTGGCTAGATTGTCAGATACCAGTCCATGACTGGTCACATGGTAGCCGGCATCACCAGCCCCTAATCGATTGAAGCCCCGCAGCGGAAATCGACTTCCAATTTGTCTTCTGGATGTATGTTTCACGTGAAACATCCACCGCGGCTCGCGACCTAGAGGCCTCTCGCCTCTGCCTGGACGGCTGCTACATCACATCAAATGCATCCCGACATAGGATCGTGGAGGAAGCAGGACGTGTGTTTCACGTGAAACAGCCCCCCTCCTATCTGACATAAGCCCAACTCTGCATTGCGCTTTACACGGGCATGCAGCGGTGGGCAACGGCACCGTAGGAGGCCAGCAGATGTTCCACGTGAAACATTAATTCGTAGCAATCGATCGTGCGCAGACCTACCCTGCCCGTGCAGGTCACTATTCCTTGAAGGCCCTAATGATCCAGACCACCGCACTCCCTGTGGGCAATGTTCCACGTGAAACATGGGCCATGTGCCACAAGCCATCCATCGCCTGGCGCCTTAAAACAATCCGCGCTGCGGTGTTTCACGTGGAACATATCGGATCAAGCAGGTCGACGGGCCAACGACCACATCCCAAGCAGCCACAAAGGCAAATAAAGCCACCGTATCGGGTACCTGGTCAACAAAACAACAGGTGCCCAACCCGACGTCACCAGCTCGGATCGACCGATCGGCAGCCTAAAAAATAAATGCCTTTCAGCACCCTACCTTACCCCTTACCCGAAAACATGGCGAATTTTCGAGTTTCACGTGAAACCTCGTGCTGCGTAGCCGTCGGAGGAACCACTCCGCCAACCGAAAATTTCACGATCCTCACGGAAGATTACGTCCGACCCGTATTCGGTTGACCATCTCCCGTCATCCGAATGAAACATAGCAAGGCAAAAATCTCGGGTTGTGCTGCAGGATTTCACCCCACTACGGGGCCTAAGCAAGGACCGGCTCGACACTTTCCTTATGCGTCCCCGCAATTGATCGCCACTCCGAACCACAACGAACCGGGCGCCGCTAGCCGATCAAAGATGCTCCCGACAAACAGCATGTCGGGCCGCTCCCGACAGCTTCGCCGCGCTCAGTGCGCCAAGCGTCATCGGTTTATCAACATGGAAATCCACAGCCCGCACCCGTTCCAGGGCTCCCGTTTCACGTGGAACAACTTTGGGGATAACTCGCAGCGAGCCCACGATCAGGTAGGAGAGATTGCCCGGTAATCGGCCACGAACGACCGCCGGCAATTCAATTACCCAGATTTGGCAAAACGCACAAAACGGCAATCCCTTCCCAGGAAAACTGTCTCTGCAGCCAACACGTAGCGCTACTTTTGCCCCGCTTGGCCTCGATCTCTGGACAGCTGGGCGACCCACCAACACCGCCACCAAAATCAGTGGAAAAAATTGTGGATAAGTCGGCTCTATCGCGCCAATAAGCTTTTTATTTATTTTTCATGCGTCCACAAGCCGTACCCATGTGACGCCCCGCCATGCGATGGATGCCGAGTTCGACGGGAACTTCGTATCCATCAAGAAGTCAAACCGCCGCCCTGTCTGGAAC
The DNA here is from genome assembly GCF_059760725.1 of Achromobacter sp. 1014246743. Classification (NCBI taxonomy): domain Bacteria; kingdom Pseudomonadati; phylum Pseudomonadota; class Betaproteobacteria; order Burkholderiales; family Alcaligenaceae; genus Achromobacter; species Achromobacter sp. 1014246743. The sequence goes on along the minus strand of NZ_JCBANA010000024.1, from coordinate 58,397 downwards.
GGTCCGCAACGGACGCTGTACTTATCCCCACCCAAATCCAGAACTCGCATCACGCGCCTATCTGTGTACAAGTTATTGGGCACCCGTCGTTCAGCAAATATCTTGCCCGCCCCTTGCGCGCAACGCCATCATCCATTTGGCTGAGCCGGCATGCCGCCAAGCTGTGGAAAAGTCGCTGGAACACAATTCGGCGTGAATTCCGCTTCCACGTGAAATCCACAGCAAGGCGACCGTCGTACCGCCGGCCGCACCCTCGAAACGACGGATTCGGGCGGAGCGGGGATCGCTGACGACCGCTTTCCCCATTTCTATCCACAGGTTGAGCACCCGCCTTTTGGGTACTCAAGGCCTAATTCTGTGCATAACCGGGATGGGGATATCTTTGTGAACAACCGTCTCTCTGCAGAGAAAAAATGCTCCGCTTTGCACCGCAAGACTGGACCAAAACAGCCCACCCTGGGACGAACAATAATCCGTAAAATCGGCGTAACCACATGGTTTCCCTAGGGAAAAGCGCGGTTTCCCAGGGAACGGCCAGCCGCTGGCCTGGCGCCGACCGCCGCAAAATACCGGCGCTGGGTGCGCTTCTGGAAGCGTCGAAAAATGTGCAAAACCGTGGATTCGAAACCCGAGTTGCTTCATTACTGAGCACCCGGATACACATGCCCGAAAATAATTATCCACAAACTTATCCAAGGTTGGAGGATATGTTAGTGAACACTAACATTACGCCGAAAACGACGCCGCAGAATCTCCGACCGGAATGAAACAACGCCCCAGACCGTGAGGTTCTGGGGCGTCGTAGCCAGGCTTGGCCTGGCAGACGGGAAATTGGGATTTCCCGATTTAGAGCGGGCGAATTTCGGCCGCTTGAGGTCCTTTCGGACCATCCTTGACTTCGAATTCGACTTCCTGGCCTTCGTTCAGGCTGCGATAGCCGCGGCCCTGGATGGCGGAAAAGTGTGCGAAAACATCGGTACCGCCGGCGTCCGGCGTGATGAAACCGTAACCCTTGTCAGCGTTGAACCACTTAACTTTGCCCTTCTGAGCCATTTTCCTAGCGTCCTGTAATTAACTCGAAATGCAATGAATCAAGGACGCCGTGAGAACTGAACGACCGGTAGGGATACCTGCGTTGCTGCTGCGTTCTCGCATGCCGCAAAAGCAGCAGAACGAGTCCGCGCGCTGCTTGAATCAACTGCGGAATCAGCATACTCATCCGACATTACAGACTCATATAGTTGTTTACCCCAATGTCGTATTTTTCTGACTGGAAGCGCAATACCGTCACGCGGAATTAGCCTGCCGACGAGCCAGCAACGCGTACATCGGACCTGTCACGATTACCACGAACACCATGCGCGTAACGTGGAACGCAGTGACCACGGGAACCCCTAGCTGCAGCACTTTCGCGGTGATGGCCATCTCTGCAATGCCACCCGGTGTAGTGCCCAGGATCAACGTGGGAATAGGTGCCGCGGACCACAACGACAATAACGCGCCCAGGCCAAATGCCAACGCCAACGCAATGACCGTGAACACCGCTACCGCAGCGATGAAACGCGGTGCCGCACGAAAGAAATCGGGCCGGTATCGATCACCCAGCGACCACCCGATAAAGAGCTGGCCGATCTTGGGCACGACGTCCGGCAAGGCTGAAAATTCGATGCCATTGCTGGTGAGCAGCATCGCGACCAGCATGGGCCCCAGCACCCAAGGATTGGGCAACTTCAGCTTCATGAAGACGAGGCCTCCGATGCAGGTCAGGGCCACCAACGCGGCCAGACCGGCGCCATGCACGGTACGAGGTCCTGGCACCGTCGGGTCCAGGCCCGCCACGCCCCACCACTGGAAAATGAAGGGCACCGTCAACACCACCATCAGCACGCGAACGCTGTGCGCCGTCGCGACGCGATCAATACGCGCGCCGTGGCGCTCTGCCAAGCTGGCCATCTCGCTGGCACCGCCCATGGCGCAGGCAAACCACGCCGTCTTGAAATCGACATCGGTGTAGCGCCGCAGGATCGCGGTACCGATGAATGCCAGCGCCAATGCAAACAACATGCCGACGATGATCGGCCCGGCATTGGTGCCGATGTGCCCGATCACCTGCGGCGTGAAATACAGGCCCAGCGACGTGCCGATGACCCATTGCCCTGCATTGCGCGCCGGCCGTGGACACACCGTGCGAACACCCCCGATCCGCACCGCCGCCGTCAACAGCAGCGCGCCCAGCATCCAGGGCAGCGGGATGTGCGCCCACACCGCCAGCAAGGCCCCAGTCAACGCGATCGCCAATCCGCCGAAGACCCTCAACAACATGTTCTGCACCACGACACCGTCCACGCCATAAGCTCATGAGAAACCGGAATTATGAGTTAGTGGGATACTTACGAAAACTCCCGTGCATACCTAGCGTTCACCTTCGCGTCCACCATGATCCGATCCAAACTTCCCGACGTCGGCACCACCATTTTCACCGTCATGAGCCGCCTGGCCATCGAGCACAAGGCCATCAACCTGGGCCAGGGCTTTCCCGACTTCGATCCCGACCCGGCACTGTGTGCGTTGGTCAGCAAGGCCATGGCCAACGGCCATAACCAATATCCCTACATGCCCGGTGTGGCACCGCTGCGCGAAGCCATTGCCGCGAAGACACAGGCCTTGTATGGCCGCGCCTACGATCCCGAAACCGAGATCACCGTGACCAGCGGCGCCACCGAGGCGCTCATGGCCACGGTGCTGGCCGCCGTGAACAGTGGCGACGAAGTCGTGGTCATCGAACCCTGCTACGACTCGTACCTGCCCGCCATTCGCCTGGCCGGCGGCACGGCCGTGCCGGTGCCGCTACGCGCCCCCACCACTGACGACCCCTACTACCGCATCGACTGGCAGCGTGTGCGCGACGCCATCACGTCCAGGACGCGCCTGTTGATGCTGAACTTCCCGCACAACCCCACCGGTGCAGTGCTGGACGAAAGCGACCTGGACGCGCTGGAAGCCATCGTTCGCGACACCGGCGTGCTGCTGGTGTCCGACGAGGTCTACGAACACATCGTGTTCGACGGCAAACCGCACGCCAGCGTGGCGCGTCGTCCGCTGCTGGCCGAACATGCCTTCGTCATTTCCTCATTCGGCAAGACGTACCACACCACCGGCTGGAAGATCGGCTATTGCTGCGCGCCGCGCCAGTTGAGCGCCGAACTGCGCAAGGTGCACCAGTTCATGGTGTTCACCGTGCCCTCGCCGATGCAATTCGCCCTGGCCGAATTCATGCGCGATCCCAAGCCTTACCTGGACCTGCCCGCCTTCTATCAAGCCAAGCGCGACCGCCTGGCGCAAGGCCTGGCCAAGACGCGCTTCAAGCCGCTGCCCAGCCCCGGCACGTTCTTTATGCTGGCCGATTACAGCGACATCTCCAAGCAAAGCGAAGCCGATTTCGCGCGCGACCTGACGGTGCGTCATGGCGTAACGGTGATTCCGGTTTCGGCTTTCTACCAAAAGCCCGATGCGCCCGAATCCAACCACCGCATCGTGCGCTTCTGCTTCGCCAAGAAGGACGCCACGCTGGATGCCGCGCTGGACCGCCTGGCGCAAGTCTGATCACGCTCGATGTCATGCAGAAAAAGCCCCGCAAGGGGCTTTTTCATTCGCGCAGCACTTCTCGCCGCACACCTCACACCGGCTCGGCAGCATTCTTCCTGGCCCGTCGCACGCGGCGCATGACTTGCGGCACCACCACCACAGCACCGGCAGCCACCCACAACGCAATCGCGACGGGGCTGGAGAACAGCACCGACACGTTGCCGTCGGTCATCGACAAGGCGCGGCGCAGGTTCTGTTCCATCATGTTGCCCAGCACCACGCCCAGCACCAACGGCGCCATCGGCACACCGAATTTTCGCAACAGGTAGCCCAGCGTGCCGATGGCCGCGACCAGCACCAGGTCGAACGTCCCGGCATTGATGGCATACACCCCGATGTAGCTGATGCACAGGATGCCCGGCACCATCAGCCAGCCCGGCACCGACAGCACCTTCGAGAACACACGCACCAGCGGCACGTTCATGATGAACAGCAGCACGTTGGCCACGAACAGCGAAGCAATCAGCCCCCACACCAGTTCGGGCTTGGATTCGAACAACACCGGACCCGGCGTGATGTTGTAGAGCGTCAGCGCGCCCATCATCACCGCGGTGGTGCCGGATCCCGGCACGCCCAACGTCAGCATCGGTACGAACGAACCGATGGCCGATGCGGTGGCGGCCGCTTCCGGCGCCACCAGGCCGCGCATGTCGCCGCGCCCAAACTTGGCGTCCGGGTCCTTGGCCTCGATGATGCGCTTCTCTTGCGAGTACGCCACGGCGGCCGCCACGCTGGCGCCAGCGCCGGGCAGCACGCCCACGCCGAAGCCCACAAAGGCGCTGCGCACGACGCTCCACCAGGTGAAAGCCATCTCTTTCAGATTGAAGATCTTGCGGCCGCTGGACTTGACTTCGACGCTATGCCCGGCCATTACCTTTTCCAGCATCTCCAACATTTCGCTGACCGCGAACAAGGCAATCACCACCACCACGAAATCGATGCCGTCGGCCAGGTGCACGGATTCGAAGGTATAGCGGTATACCCCCGAGTTCGCGTCCACGCCGATCACCGATATCGACAGCCCGATCATCGCGGCCAGCACGCCCTTCACGGGCTGCTTGCCGAGCAGGCTGGTCAGGCAGCAGAACGCGAAGATCATCAGCACGAAGTATTCGGCAGGGCCGAATGCCAACGCCCATTTGGCCAAGGTCGGCGCCAGCAGGACCACGCCCACCACCGACACCAACGCCCCAAAGAACGCCGACCATGCCGACAGCGACAAGGCCACGTTGGCCAGGCCCTGGCGTGCCAGCGGATAACCGTCCAGCGTCGTCATGATGGCGCTGGCCTCGCCCGGCACGTTGATCAGGATCGAGGTGATGCGGCCGCCATATTCCGCGCCGACATACACCGCCGCCAGCAGGATCAGCGCGGTCTCGGGTGGCAGGTTCATCGCAAACGCAATGGGGATCAGCATCGCCACGCCGTTGATCGGCCCCAGGCCGGGCAACACGCCCACCATGGTGCCGAAGAACGAGCCAATGGCCGCCACCAGGATGTTGGTCCAAGAGAACGCAACACCAAAGCCCATCGACAGGTGATCAAGAATTCCGCTCATATCAGGTTCTCCAGCAGCCCGCCGGGCAGGACCACGTCCAGCACCTTGTCGAACAGCACGAAAAAGAAAGCGCTCATGACGATGCCGCCGATGGCGCACTTGACCCAGCCGCCGCCGAACAGGCGGCCGACAAACACGGTCATCAACGCCGTGGCGATGATGAAGCCGAGCCACTGGAAGAGAAACGCGTACGCCGTGGCGAACAGCACCATCATCACGATGCGCACATTGGCGCCGGCCGGGTTGGCCTCGACGGGGTTGCCGCCCTTGTAGGCCAGTCGCAGGCCACACAGGCCGATGATCAATGCCAAGAGCAGCGGGAACGCGCGCGGCCCCACCGGTTCGTAGGCGAACGGCGCCTCAATGCCCCACCCCGCCCACGTCATGAAGGCCGCCAGCGCAAGCGCGGCGATGCCCAGGATGTGATCGTTCATGATCAGTTTTCCGTTGGTAGCAGGACCGCGCGGCGCAAGCCCGCCCCGGCCGCTGGCAGGGCCGGCGGCAGCGGGGTGCGCCTGCAGGCGCGGTCGTAAGGAATGCCTTGCGGCTTATTTCTTGACCAGGCCGAAGGAGTCGGCCAGTTCGGCGTACTGCTTGACCTGCTGCTTCACGTAGGCATCCAGGTCGGCGCCCGTCTTGTTGAAGGGGAACAGGCCCTGCTGTTCGCGCAGCTTGGAGAACTCGGGGGCGCTGGTGACACGATTGAACGCGGTCACCCAGAACTGGTAGTCGGCATCCGACACCTTGGGCCCCACATAGAAGCCGCGGATGATCGGCCAGACGATGTCGTAGCCCTGTTCCTTGGCGGTGGGCACGGTGCCCAGCTTACCCGGCAGGCGCTGGTCGTTGAACACGGCCAGCACGCGAATGGGCGCGCCACCCTCGAGCATGGTGAAGGCTTCGGCCGCATCGCCCATGTAGGCCTGGATGTGGCCGCCCCGCAAGGCCGTGACGGCCTCGCCGCCGCCTTCAAAGGCCACGAAGCGCATCTTCTTGAAATCGACGCCGGCCGCCTTGGCGGTCAATGCCGCCTTCATCCAGTCCTGGCTGCCCACCGTACCGCCGGCGCCCAGCACGATCTTGGTCGGGTCCTGCTTGAACGCGTCCATCAGGCCCTTCAGGTCGGTATAGGGCGAATCGTTGCGCACCACGGCCACTCCGTAGTCGGTGCCGATGGCCGCGAGCCAGCGCACGTCGTTGACGTTGTACTTGCCGAACTTGCCCTGCGCCAGGTTCAGCAGCGAGCCGCCCGAGAAGGCCACGATGGTGCCGGGCTCGTTGGGGTGCTGCGCCACGATGTTGTTGTAGGCCACCGCGCCAATGCCGCCGGGCATGTAGACGATGCGCATGGCGCTCTTGAGCGCGCCGCTTTGCTTCAAGCCTTCGGTGGCCAGGCGGCAGGTCAGGTCGAAACCACCGCCGGGCTGGGCCGGTGCGATGCATTCCGGGCGGCGGGGCTCGTCGGCCGCATGGGCGGCTCCCAGGGACAGGGTAATCGCGCCAAGCGCCGCAACGGCGGCCAGGCGCAGCTTCAGGCTGGTCTGCATTCTTGCGTCTCCGTGATTTATAGGTCTAGGTATGGCTGGCTACCCCGGCGACGTGCGGCAAGGCGGGTCCAGCGGATGCAACCGTACAGAACCGAAGCTTTCTAACACCTTTCAAAAACCGCCATTTTCCTGATGCGACGCAACATCGGCGTCGGATTCCAGGGAAAACACCAGGGACGCGCGCAGTCCCGGCAAGGGGGCACGGTTCTCCAGCACCAGGCGGGCTCCCAGAACCTGGGCGATGGTGACGACAATGGCCAACCCCAATCCCGCGCCGGGCTTGTTCTTGCCCGCCACGCCGCGGCGAAAGCGGACGCCGGCTCGGGCGATATCTTCGGCCGACATGCCCGGGCCGCTGTCTTCCACCGCCAAGTGGGCCTGGTTGGCCTGCCTGCGAACCAAAACGGTGACCATTCCGCCGGGCGCGGTGTAGCGGATGGCGTTGTCAACCAGGTTGCTGACCGCTTCGCGCAGCAGCCAGTCGGCGCCGCTGACCACCACGGGGCCTGGTTCGGCCTCCAGGCCGATGTCCAACTGCCGCGCCCGGGCGGTCGGCAGCAAGGTGCGGATCACCCCATCCGCCAGCTCGGCCAGGTCGACCGGTTCCAGCGAAAAGCCCCCTTCGGCCAGGGAAGCGTCTTTAGCGCGCGCCAGCGCCAGCATCTGGTTGGTGGTGCGTACTGCCCTGTCCAACCCCTCCTGCATCGCCAGAAGGGCTGTACGGACCTCCTGGGGGCATGTTTCCCGCAAGGCATAGGCGGTCTGGGTACGCAAAACCGACAGCGGCGTGCGCAATTGGTGCGAGGCGTCGTCCAGGAACTGACTCTGGACCCTCGCCTGGGCCGCGTAGCGGGCCATGTGGAGGTTTACGGCGCCCACCAGGGGCAGGACCTCACCTGGCAGGTCGGAAGCGCTGACGGGGCTTAAATCGTCTGCAGGACGCCTTTCCAGTTCTTGCCTCAGCCGTGCCAGGGGGCGCAACGCCATGAAAACGCCCAGGACGATCACCAGGACGCTGATCAGGATCACCGCCAGGTCACGCTCTACCGACCGCAGCAGCACCTGATGCAGGAACGCCTGGCGGCTTTCCAGGCCTTCGGCGACCTGGACGATAACCCGTCCCCCTTTGTTGGCGTAGAGCGGCGGATCCATCGCCCGCGCCAGCGCGGCGACCCGGACCGGGGTGCCCAGATACGACGCATAGAAAAACTGCGGTTCCCCGGAAATCAGCGGCTGCATGGGCATGGGCAGCCCGGGATGGCCGATTTCGGCCAGCCCGTCTTCGGTCGCCACCCGGTAGAACACGCTGCCATTGGCCGTCAGCTCGAAAAATTCCAGCATCAGGTATGGCTGCTCCATGGCTAATCCACCGCTGGCTGTGGATATGTTGTGGTCGATCGCGCGCAGCGCGCCAGCCAGCGAGCGATCGTAGGCAATGTCGACCTGGTTGCGCAGCTGGTGGTTCGACAGCCACAAGGCACCCATCATTACGAAAACCAGTGTGGGAATCAGCCACCAGAGAAGCTGGGTCTTCAGGGTCCGGGTACGGCCTTTTTTCCTGGAAAACCGGGTTTTTTCCGGAAAACTAGTTGTCAACAGCGTTCTCCAGGCAATAGCCCATGCCGCGCATGGTCGTGATCTGCACGCCTGTTTCCGCCAATTTTTTGCGCAACCTGTGCACAAGTACTTCGATGGCCTCGAGGTTGATGTCGGCATCGTCGGTCACGATCCGATCCAGGATCTGTTGCTTGTTGATGGGTTCGCCGCTTTTCTGGATCAGGACCCGAAGGACCGCGTGTTCACGTGGGGATAACTGCAAAGTCTGTCCCGAGACCGAAAATTTTTGCGCGGAAGTCTCGAAAACCAGGTTTCCCAGGGCAAGTCGCGGATGTTCGCGACCTCGGCTACGTCGTACCAACGCGATCAAACGCGCTTCCAACTCTTCCACAACAAACGGTTTCGGCAGGAAATCGTCTGCGCCCTGGTGAAGCGTCCCGATTTTTTCGGCCAATGAATCGCGCGCGGTCAGGACCAGCACCGGCGTACGGTCGTCCCGCGCGCGAATCTTCGCCAGCAAAGTGTGGCCATCCATGCCTGGCAATCCCAAGTCCAGCACGACCGCATCGAATTCTTCGACGGCCAACCTTCTTTCGGCAACCAGGCCGTCATCTGCCCACTCGACCACGAAACCCGCATGTCGGGCCAGGCTTCTGGCCAACCAGCGAGCAAGTTCAGCTTCGTCTTCTATCAGGAGGATGCGCATGGACGGAGTCCGGGGGGGCGTGGCTGGGAGCTAGGAGAAAGCATGTTTGTCTTTTCCCTGTATTTCTCTTTATATAAAGACTAATGATTAATAAGGCCTGTGGATAACTACCTTAACCTTGGAAACCCTTTCTTTTTCATGAGCTTGCGAGCGTTTTTGGCTGTGCAAGAACTCTGTGTGGGAAAAAAGTTGAAGTTGGACAAGATTTCGGGCCCGGCCCAAAACCCCCGCTTGTTCAACTTGCCTCCACACAATGTGCACAACCTGCCGCCTTAGGAGTTATCCACAGGCCCTTTTCTGAAAGCCCGGGCCGGAAGCGGCACTTTTACCCCGAAAAACAGCCCATTGCCTACCCTGGTTTTCGCCCCTTTCCAGCCTCGGAAAGGGCCCTGGAAGCGCTTGGGAAATCGGCCTCGCCAGGGGAGGAGTCCCTTCAGTGGTTGACGGTTGCCTGAACACAAAGTGAGCAGCTTTCCGCCGTAGAATCCGGCCATGCCACGACAAATTCGAATCAAGAAACCGGCCTGGGCGACCTGGCTGAGAGGCCGTTTGCTGGCCGACAACTTGCCCGCCACACTGTGCGCGGCGGCATTGATGGGACTGGCGGGCGCACTGGCCACCGTGATATTTCGAGAATTGCTGGGCGGCATCCAGATGCTGCTGGGCGGCGTGGACGAACCGCACGGCATGGTCTCGCTGGCCCGAGGCTTGTCCACCTGGCAACGATTCCTGCTGCCGGCGGTGGGCGGGGCGATTGCCGGGCTGATCCTGCAATGGGCGGCCAGCCGGCTGCCCAGGCGCGGCGCCGCTGACTATATGGAAGCGATCTCCATCGGCCGCGGTGTCATCGGTTTTCGGCAGACCGTGGCGCGCAGCATTTCTTCTTTGTTTTCAATCGGTTCCGGGGCATCGATCGGCCGTGAAGGCCCCATGGTGCAGCTGGCTGCGATGTTCTCTTCATTGTCCGGCCGCTACCTGGTGCTGCCGCCGCGCCATCTGCGCCTGCTGGTGGCCTGCGGCGCCACGGCCGGGATCACCGCGGCGTACAACGCGCCGATTGCCGGCGCCTTGTTCATTTCCGAAATCGTCTACGGCGCGATTTCGTCGGCCACCCTGGTTCCGCTGGTGGTGTCGTCGGTGGTCGCCAACATCGTGACCCGCCAGATCCTGCACTACGACGCGGTTTTCCATATGCCGCCGTTCGACTTCGTATCGGGCTGGGAAGTCATCAACTACCTGGGGCTGGGCCTGATCGCCGGCCTGGTGGCGCCGCAATTCCTGCGTTTTCTGGATGCGTCGAAGGCACTGTTTCGGCGTATGCCATTGCCGCTGTGGACCCGCATGGCGGCCGGCGGCCTGGTGGTGGGGGCGTTGTCGGTGTTCAAGCCCGAAGTCTGGGGCAACGGTTACAGCGTGGTGAACAGCATGCTGCACAGCGAGTGGGCCTGGCAGGCGGTGGCGGCGGTGCTGCTGTTCAAGATCGTGGCCACCGGCGCCAGCGTGGGCTCGGGGGCAATCGGTGGCGTGTTCACGCCGACGCTGTTCGTGGGGGCGGCGGTCGGCGCCCTCTATGGCAGCGGGTTGCATGCGCTGTTTCCCGCGGGTGACCTGTCTGCCGTGTCGAGTTATGCCGTGGTGGGCATGGGGGCGCTGCTCGCAGCCACGACGTATGCGCCGCTGATGTCGATACTGATGATCTTCGAGATGACGTTGAGCTACGAGGTCATGCTGCCGTTGATGCTCGCCTGCATTACGGGCTTTGTCATTGCGCAGAAAATTCGGCCGGATTCGGTGTATGCCAAGTCGTTGGCCAGCAATCGGATCGCTCGGGAACAGATCCGTGCAGCGCCGTCACTGCGTGCCGACAAGCTTGGGGAATCTTGATAAAAGTACTTGAATAAAGGGGTTCTGCATAAGGAATCCCCTTTTGTTTTTTTATGAGTAAAAGCTCATATTGTTATGATGGCCCGAGAAATGATGAAAGCGATATCGTCGAATCCATCGCTATTTTTCTTGGCGTTAAGAGTTGAAGATCATAAGCGCGCATGATTCATGCGCGCTTATGATCTTCAAGTAAATGAGTAATCACTCATTTATTGAGAGGGGTCTCATCGCAACGACTTGCTCATGAACACGCGCTTCAAGCCTATCTCTTCGGCGCGATGCGTTTCAACGTAGCCATAGCGTTGATAGATACCGATGTTCTCGGTCATCGATTCCTGCGTGTAAAGCCGTATCTGCCGATAGCCCGCCTGGCGCGCCTGAATCTCGGCCCACTGCATCAGTTCGCGTCCATACCCCTTGCCTTGCGCGGCCGGAGACACGGCCACGTTGTCGAGCAGCAAGCAGTCCGGCTCGCGCACCAACACCAGCACGGCCTGCACGCCGGTGTCGTCTTCCAGCACTTGCGTCTGGCCTTGCGAGATGCGTTGGCGGTAGTCGTCACGCATCGGGCCCGGCGTCGCGCCGATGCGGCCGATGTACGGGCGATACGCGTCGTGGACGATGCGTTCGATGACGGCCAGGTCGTCGGCGGTGGCGTGGCGGATGCGGTGGGGCGTGGCCGAAATCATGAATAGGCTATTTCCCGATGCAGAAGCTGGAAAAGATCTCCCCCAGCAGATCGTCGCTGGTGAATTTCCCCGTGATGCTCGACAGGCTGTCATGCGCCAGCCGCAGTTCTTCCGCGAACAGGTCCAGCACTCGGTCGTCCTGTTCCGCGTGTTCCGCGGCCAGGGCCAGGTGTTCGGCGGCGTCCTGCAGGGCGTGCAGGTGGCGTTCGCGGGCCAGCCAGGGGGATTCGGCGCCGGGGTTCCAGCCGGCGATCTGCAGCAGTTCGGCGCGCAGCGCGTCCAGGCCGGCGCCGCGCTTGGCGGAGATGCCAAGTTCGCCGGGGCCGGGCGTGAAGGCTGTGGATAACAGGTCGACCTTGTTGAACACCTTCAGCACAGGCGTGCGCGGCGGCAGGCGTGCAGTGATCTGGGCGTCGAGTTCGTCGCCGGGGGCGGTGGCGTCCTGCAGGTGCAGGATGACGTCGGCGCGTTCGATTTCCTGCCAGGTGCGGGCGATGCCGATGCTTTCGACGGTGTCGTCGGTTTCGCGCAGGCCGGCGGTGTCGACGATGTGCAGCGGCACGCCGTCGATATGGATCTGCTGCACCACTTTGTCGCGCGTGGTGCCGGCAATGGGCGTGACGATGGCGATGTCGTCGCCGGCCAGGGCGTTGAGCAGGCTGGACTTGCCGACGTTGGGCTGGCCGGCCAACACGACGTGCAGGCCTTCGCGCAGGATGACGCCCTGGCGGGCTTGGGCGATCAGGCGGTTCAGGTCGTCGGCCAGTTTTTCCAGCGTGGGACGGGCCTGGTATTTCTCGAGGAAGTCGATTTCTTCTTCGGGAAAATCCAGCGTGGCCTCGACCAGCATGCGCAGGTGAATGATGCGCTCGGACAGATCGTTGACGTGGGCCGAGAATTCGCCGGACAGCGAGGCCATGGCGCCGCGGGCAGCCGCCACCGACGAGGCTTCGATCAGATCGGCGACGGCTTCGGCCTGGGCCAGGTCCATGCGGTCGTTGAGGAATGCGCGGCGCGTGAATTCACCGGGTTCGGCCAGGCGAGCGCCCAGGTCGCGGCCCGCGGCCAGGCAGCTTTCCAGCACGCGGCGCAGCACGGCGGGGCCGCCGTGGCCCTGCAGTTCCAGCACGTCTTCGCCGGTATAGGAGTGCGGCGCGCGGAAGTACAGCGCAATGCCTTCGTCGAGCAGTTCGCCGTCCTGCGATTTGAATGGCAGGTAATGGGCATGACGCGGCGTGAGATCGCGTTGGAACAGGCGGCGCACCAATTCGGACAGGTCCGCACCAGAAACGCGCACGACGCCGATGCCGCCTCTTCCGGGGGCGGTTGCAATGGCGGCGATGGGGGCGTGGACAGACATATCAGGGACAAGGCTAAGCGAGAACAATAGGGGAATATAACTGTTGCGCGGCGGCTTGTTTGCTGGTTAAGGTGGCCCCGAGGTTTAAAACCCAAAACAGCTCAGGGAGATCACGATGGCATATCGGTTTTCGCGTGCGTTGGCCTGCGGTTCGGCCGCGGTGTTGCTGGCTTTCGGCACCTTCAGTTCGGCGCTGGCGCGCGATCTGGTGATTGCCCTGAAAACCGAGCCGTCGTCGATGGATCCGCAGTATCACGCGCTGACGCCGAATACGCAGATCTCCCAGACCATCTTCGATACGTTGGTCGCGACCGACGCCCAGCTCAAGCCCGTGCCGGCGCTGGCCGAGTCCTGGACCGTGGACGGCAAGGTGTGGACGTTCAAGCTGCGCCCCGGGGTGAAATTCTCGGATGGCACGCCGTTCACCGCCGAAGACGTGGTGTTCACGTACGACCGCGTACCCAAGGTGCCGAACAGCCCGTCGCCGTTCACGCTGTATCTGGGGTCTGTCGCCAAGACGGAAGCCGTGGATCCGATGACGCTGCGCGTGACCACCAAAGAAGTCGCGCCTAACCTGCTCGTGAACCTGGCGCAATTGCCGATCATGTCCAAGAAGGCCGCATCGGGGCCGGCAGCCGAAGGCAAGACGACGACGGAACTCAACAGCGGCGATGGCCTGGTGGGCACCGGCCCGTACAAGTTCGTGTCGTGGAAACGCGGCGCGGAATTCGTGCTGGCGCGCAATGAGAACTACTGGGGCAAGAAGCCGACCTGGGACAAGGTGATCTACCGCCCGATCAGCAATGCCGCGGCGCGCGTGGCGGCGCTGTTGGCCGGCGACGTCGACATGATCGAGGATCCCCCAACCGATGACCTGCCCAAGCTGAAGGGCGACAAGAAGCTGTACGTCGAAGAGACGCCGTCGGTACGTGTGGTGTACGTCGCGCTGGATCAGTATGCCGAGCCCTCGCCCGGCATCCAGGGCACCGACAAGAATCCGATGAAGGACAAGCGCGTGCGTGAAGCGCTGTCCCTGGCGATCAACCGTGAAGCGCTGGTGGAACGCGTGATGGGCGGCGTGGCATTGCCGGCCGGCAACCTGCTGCCCTACCCCATGTTCGGATCGAGCAAGGAACATTCCAAGGCGCCCAAGGCTGACGTCGAAAAGGCGAAAGCGCTGCTGAAAGAAGCGGGTTATCCCAACGGCTTCTCTATCACGCTGGGCTCGCCGTCGGGCCGCTACGTCAACGATTCGAAGGTGGCGCAGGCCATTGCGTCGATGTGGACGCGCATCGGCGTGAAGACCAGCGTGGATGCGATGGCGCCGCCGGTTTTCTTCAAGAACCGCGACAGCTATGCGTTCTCGGCCTATCTCGCGGGCTGGTCGGTGACCAGCGGCGAGATGTCCAATGCGTTGACGTCGTTGCTGGTGACGCGCAATCCCGAAGCGGGCCTGGGCACCACCAACCGCAGCCGCTATTCGAATCCGAAGATGGACGAGCTGGTGAAGGAAGCTTCGTCCACGATGGATGACGCCAAGCGTGCGGAACTGTTGTCGCAGGCCAGCAATATCGCGATGGACGACTACGCGATGCTGCCGGTGCACTTCGAACTGTCGGTGTGGGCGATGAAGAACGACATCCGCTACCAGGGCCGTCCTGACCAGGTGACGCTGGCGCAGTTCGCGACGCTGAAGAAGTAATGCAGTCGTTGGGCAGGTTCCCGTGTTAGCGACAATCGTACGAAGGCTGCTGCAAACCATCGTCGTCATGCTGGTGATGTCGGCGTTGGTGTTCGCCGGCATCTATATGGTGGGCGACCCGGTATCGATGCTGGCCAGCCCGGAGGCTACCGAGGCGCAACGCGCCGCCATTCGCGCGTCACTGGGCCTGGATCTGCCGCTCTGGCGGCAGTACCTGATCTTCATGGGCCAGGCGGTGCGCGGCGATTTCGGCAATAGCTTCCTGACTGGCGAGCCGGCCATGCACTTGATTCTCGAGCGCATGCCGGCCACCGTCGAGCTGGCCTGTGTGGCCATGCTGCTGTCGGTGCTGATCGGCGTGCCGCTGGGCATCCTGGCCGGGCTCAAGCCCAAGGCGCCGGGTTCGCGCGCCATCATGACGGGTTCGGTGCTGGGCTTCTCGTTGCCCAACTTCTGGGTCGGCCTGATGCTGATCATGGTGTTTGCGGTGATGCTGGGCTGGGTGCCGGCGGGCGGTCGCGGCCAGACGGTCAGCATCGGGTCGCTGCAGTTGAGCGTGTTGACGCTCAATGGCTGGCTCAGCCTGGCCTTGCCGGCGGCCACCATCGCATTCGCCAAGTGCGCCATGATCATCCGCGTGACGCGGGCGGCCACCCGCGAGGCGCTGCCGATGGACTACATCAAGTTCGCGCGCGCCAAAGGCTTGTCGGAAAAGCGCGTGCTGGGCGTGCACCTGCTCAAGAACATCCTGATTCCCGTGGTCACGGTGGCGGGTCTGGAATTCGGGCAGGTGATGGCGTTTGCCGTGGTGACCGAGACCGTCTTTTCGTGGCCGGGCATGGGCAAGCTGCTGATCGATTCCATCATCAACCTGGACCGCCCGGTGGTGGTGGCATATCTGCTTCTGATCGTGTTTTTCCTTGTCATGCTGAACCTCGTGGTGGACATCATCTATACGGTGCTGGACCCCCGCGTACGCCTGGATAGCCGCCGATGAATACGCCCGCGACCGCAAGCGCGCCGCCCGCCGCGGCCAAGGAGCAGACGCCCTGGCGCCGCTTCGTGGCGGACTTCTTTGCCAGCAAGCTGGCCACGCTGGGCCTGGTGATGCTGGTGGTGATCGTCGGCGCGGCGCTGCTGGCCCCGTGGATCGCACCGCAGAATCCGTACGACCTGGCGTCGCTGGACATCATGGATTCCAAGCTCAAGCCCGGCAGCGAAAGCGGCGATGGCGCCATGCGCTATTGGCTGGGCACCGATGGCCAGGCGCGCGATCTGTTGTCGGCCATTCTGTACGGCATGCGCACCAGCCTGATGGTGGCAACGGTGTCGGTGCTGGCGGCCTTCGGCATTGGTGCCACGGTGGGCTTGATCGCCGCATACTTTGGCGGCCGCATCGACGCGCTGCTGATGCGGATTGTGGATATCCAGCTGTCGTTTCCCGCGATCCTGGTGGCGTTGATGCTGCTGGCGATCCTGGGCAAAGGTGTGGATAAGGTGATCATCGCGCTGATCGTGGTGCAGTGGGCCTACTTTGCCCGCGCGGCCCGCGGCGCGGCGCTGGTCGAGCGCGGCAAGGAATATGTCGAGGCGGCGCGCTGCATGTCGCTGTCGTGGGGCCGGGTGCTGTTTCGCCATGTGTTGCCCAACTGTATGCCGCCGCTCATCGTGATCGCCACGATCGACCTGGCGCACGCCATCGCGCTGGAAGCCACGCTGTCGTTCCTGGGCGTGGGGGTGCCGGTGACCGAGCCGTCGTTGGGCATGCTGATCTACAACGGCTTCGAATACCTGCTGTCGGGTCAATACTGGATTTCGTTCTTTCCCGGCATCGCGCTGGCGCTGGCCATCATCGCCATCAACCTGGTGGGCGACCACCTGCGCGATGTGCTCAACCCGCGCCACGCGAATTGAGGGCGGACGCGATGCAGACCCAAGCTGTGGAAAAGCCGCTGGCCACGCCAGGCCCCGTGCTGCAGGTGCACGGACTGAAGACGCATTTCTTCACGCGTAACGGCGTGGTGAAGGCGGTGGATGGCGTTGACCTGACCTTGGCCGAGGGCGAGATCCTGGGGCTGGTGGGCGAGTCGGGATCGGGCAAGAGCATCACGGGCTTTTCGTTGATGGGCCTGCTGGACGAGCCGGGCCGCATCGTCGACGGTGAATTGCGCTTGAATGGCGAAGACCTGCGCGGCGCATCGCCGGCGCGCTGGCGCCAGCTGCGCGGCCAGGAGATCGCCATGATCTTCCAGGATCCGATGATGACGCTGAACCCGGTGCTGCGCGTCGATACGCAGATGATCGAGGCGGTGCAGGCGCATCACAAGGTGTCGCGCGACCAGGCCCGCGACCGGGCGTTGCAGACCTTGACGATGGTCGGCATTCCGTCGCCGCAGGAACGTTTGCGCGCTTATCCACATCAGTTGTCCGGCGGCATGCGCCAGCGCGTGGCGATCGCGATTGCGCTGCTGAATTCACCGCGCCTGATCATCGCGGATGAGCCCACCACGGCGCTGGATGTGACCATACAAGGGCAGATTCTGTTCGAAGTGCAGAAGCTGTGCCGCGAGACCGGCACGGGCCTGATCTGGATCACGCATGACCTGGCGGTGGTGGCGGGCCTGGCCGATCGCGTGTCGGTCATGTATGCCGGCCGCGTGGTGGAAACCGGCAGCACGCAGGATGTGATCAGTCACCCGATGCACCCGTACACACATGGCCTGATCGCGTCGATTCCCACGCCCGAATCGCGTGGCCGTCCGCTGGTGCCGATTCCCGGCATGACGCCATCTTTGCTCAACCTGCCGCAAGGCTGTGCGTTCCGGGGGCGTTGCCCGCGTGCGAGCGACGCCTGTCTGGTCGAGCCGCAGCCTGTTGAAGTCCGCCCGGCGCAATGGGTGCGCTGCTGGCATGCCGGAGACCCTGACATCAAATGAGCGCAGCAGAACGCGGCGCCGCCGCCCCCATCCTGTCCCTGCGCGGTGTGGAGTTGCGATTCACGCAACCGGTGGACCTGGCCGGACGCATCGCCAACCTGTTGGGGGCTGGCCTGAAGACGCAAGTCGTGCACGCCGTGGCCGGGGTCGACCTGGACGTGCAGCCGGGCGAGGTGATCGGCATCGTCGGCGAATCGGGCTGCGGCAAGTCGACGCTGGGCCGCATCGTGTCCGGCATCTTGCCGCCCTCTTCCGGCGAGGTGCACTACCAGGGCCAGGCCGTGAAGGCCATGACAGGACAGCAGCGGCGCGCCTACGAGCTGGGCGTGCAGATGATCTTCCAGGACCCGTACGCCTCGCTCAACCCGCGCATGCGGGTGCGCGAGATCATCGGCGAGGCGCCGGTGGCGCATGGCTTGATACGGACCCGCGACAAGGCCGACTACGTCGCGGGCCTGATGCGGCAGGTGGGGCTGGACCCCAGTTTTGCGCAGCGCTATCCGCATCAATTCTCGGGTGGCCAGCGCCAGCGCATCGGCATCGCGCGGGCATTGGCGCTCAAGCCATCGGTGATCGTCTGCGACGAGGCGGTAGCGGCGCTGGACGTGTCCATCCAGGCGCAGGTGCTGAACCTGTTCGAACAACTGCGCGACGACCTGGACCTGACGTACCTGTTCATCAGCCACAACCTGAGCGTGGTCAGCCATATTTCGGATCGCGTCGCCATCATGTACCTGGGCCGCGTGGTCGAACTGGCGCCGACCGACATGGTGTTCCAGCGCGCCAACCATCCGTACACGCAGGCGCTGCTGAAGGAACTGCCCACCTTGACGCCCGGGCGCCGCAGTTACCAGCCTATCAAGGGCGAACTCCCGTCGCCGCTGGATCCGCCCAGCGGCTGTGCGTTCCACCCACGTTGTCCACAGGCGATGGCGCGCTGCAAGGCCGAGCGGCCGCTGCTGCGCGAGATCGCGCTGGGGCAGTTCAGCGCCTGCCATCTGAACGACGCGAGCTGACCCTCATCCGTAACAGGGCTGGACGCGGCGGGTGGCCAGCGCGAGAATTTCTGCGATAGTGTGTCTACACAGACGTTGCATTTTTCGAACCGACATTCCACCTCCAGCTTATCCACAGCCATGAAAACCCTAGCCGAAATCGAACGCGTCCACGGCGATTTGACCGCCCTGCGCCGTGATATCCACGCCCATCCCGAACTGGCCTTCCAGGAAACGCGCACGTCGAACCTGGTGGCCGAGCGCCTGCGCGAGTGGGGGCTGGAGGTGCACACCGGGCTGGGGAAAACCGGCGTGGTGGGTGTTTTGCGTGGCGGCAACGGCGGCAAGACGGTAGGCCTGCGCGCCGACATGGATGCGCTGCCCATGCCCGAACACAACCGCTTCGCGCACAAGTCGACCATCAGCGGCCGCATGCATGGCTGTGGCCACGATGGCCACACGACGATGCTGCTGGGTGCGGCCCAGTACTTGTCCAAGCATCGCAATTTCGATGGCACGGTGGTGTTCATCTTCCAGCCCGCCGAAGAAGGCGGCAATGCCGGCGCGCGCGCCATGATGCAGGACGGGCTGTTCGATCGATTTCCGTGCGATGCCGTGTTCGGCATCCACAACATGCCGGGCATGCCGGTGAACCAGTTCGGTTTCCGCTCCGGCCCCACCATGGCGTCCAGCAACCGCTGGGACATCGTCATCAAGGGCGTGGGCGGCCATGCCGCGCAGCCGCACGCGTCGGTCGACCCGATCATCGTGGCCGCCGACATGGTGCATGCGCTGCAGACCGTCATCTCGCGCAGCAAGGATCCGCTGGAGCAGGCCGTGCTGTCGATCACGCAGATCCACGCGGGCGACGCCTACAACGTCATTCCCGGCGAAGCCGTGCTGCGCGGCACCGTGCGCACCTATTCGGTGGCGGTGCTGGACAAGATCGAGGCCGACATGCGCCGCATTGCCACGACGCTGCCGCAGGTGTACGGCGGCACCGGCACGCTGGATTTCGTGCGCGCCTATCCGCCGCTGGTGAACTGGGAAAAAGAAACCGCGTTTGCCGCGCAGGTGGCCGAAGACGCCTTCGGCGCCGAGAACGTGGTGCGCGAAATGCCGCCGTTCATGGGGGCGGAAGACTTTTCCTTCTTCCTGGAAGCGCTGCCTGGCACGTACCTGTTCCTGGGCAACGGCGACGGCGATCACCGCATGGAAAGCTATCACGGCATGGGGCCGTGCCAGCTGCACAACCCCAACTACGACTTCAACGATGCCTTGCTGCCGGTGGGCGCGACGTACTGGGTCAAGCTGGTCGAGGCCTTCCTGCCCGCGCAGAAGTGATTTTCCTCGCATCCTGGCGGCGGATTCGCTCTGCCGTTCAGCCATAAGCGCTATTAGCTTATGCGTGCAGCACATGAAGCCGCCCACCTTCCCCCGGGCGGCTTTTCTATATGACGGGAAGCTTTGTTCAAACGCCGATATCTTCGTTTGAGATACAAGGCGCGCTTTCCATAATCGATCATTCCTGATCCGCCCGTGAGCGGATCGCAGAGCCAGCGCGGGCGGTATTGCCGCCTTGCGAACCGGAGCGATCGATGTCCCAGAGCAATGCCCTGCGGCGTGTGGAGGCCAGCCCCGCCGCCGCCCAATCGCAGACGTTCGAGCTGCGGCCCCTGCCGGGCCCGGTTGGCGCGGAGATCATCGGCCTGGACCTGTCGCGCGAGCTGACATCGGCCGATTTTTCGCGGGTGCACCAGGCGCATCTGGACCATCATCTGCTGGTGTTTCGCGACCAGCGCATCACGCCGCAGCAGCACATCGATTTCAGCCGCCGTTTCGGCCGCCTGATGATTCACGTGCTGCACCAGTTCCATCTGGCCGGACACCCTGAAATCCTGATCGTGTCCAACATCGTCGAAGACGGCAGGCCTGTCGGTCTGGGCGATGCCGGCAAGTACTGGCATTCGGACATCTCGTACAAGGCACTGCCCAGCCTGGGTTCGCTGCTGCATGCGCAGGAGCTGCCGGCTGAAGGCGGCGATACGCTGTTCGCCAACATGCACCTGGCCTACGACACGCTGCCCGCGGCGCTGCGCAGCGCCATTGAAGGCAAGCGTGCGGTGCATTCCTACCTGGCCAAGTACGGCCAGCTGCAAAAGGAAGGCAACTGGCGCCCCAACCTGAGCGCGCAGCAGGTGGCGCAGGTGCAGGAAGTGGTGCATCCGGTCGTGCGCACGCACCCGGAGAACGGACGCCGTGCGCTGTTCGTCAGCGAAGGCTTCACGACCCGCATCGAAGGCCTGCCGGAAGACGAAAGCCGGCAACTGCTGGACGAACTGTTTGCGCACAGCATCCGGCCGGAACATCTGTACCGCCACCGCTGGCAGCCGCATGACCTGGTGTTCTGGGACAACCGTTCGCTGATCCACCTGGCCGGCGGCACGCCCGACCATCTGCGCCGCAAGCTGTACCGCACCACCATCGAAGGCGATGTGCCGGTCTGACATCGGACCGTTTTTCGCCACCCTGCTTATCCACAAGGACCGCCATGCGTCTCTCTCCTGATCTACGTGAACGGCTCGTCCGCACCGCGACCGGCGCCGGCCTGGCGTTGGCGCTCGCCCTTGTCGCCCTCGCCTCACCTACGCCGGCAAGCGCCGCCCAAGCGGGTCAGGCCGATCTGCCCGCGGTGTCCGCCTCTCTACAATAGGTCTCGTCGCTCGCGATCCTGGCCCGTGCCACCGCGGAGCCAGCCGCGCGAGCTTTCCGGGACCGATATGCTGCTTGCCACTTCCTCGATCGACCTGATCGGCAATACCCCGCTGGTAACCCTGGGCCGCATTCACGACGGCCCTGGGCGCATCGTCGCCAAGGCGGAATTCCTGCAGCCCGGCGGCAGCGTCAAAGACCGTGCTGCCCGCGCCATTCTGCTGGCCGCGCGGTCGGATGGCCGGCTTCAGCCGGGGATGCCGGTGGTGGAAATGACCAGTGGCAACATGGGGGCGGGTCTGGCCGTGGCCTGCGCCGCGCTGGGGCATCCGCTGGTGGTGACGATGTCTGCCGGCAACAGCCCTGCCCGCGCCCGCATGCTGGAAGGCCTGGGCGCCGAGGTGGTGCTGGTGGCGCAAGTGGATGGCGCCCCCGGGCAGGTCACCGGTGCCGACGTGCAGGCCGCCGCTGATGTCGCGGCTCGCATCGCGGCCGAACGCGGCGGCTTCTATGTGGACCAGTTCAACGCCGTCGAATGCATTGCGGCGCACGAAGCGGGCACGGGCCGGGAAATCCTGGATCAATTGGGTAGTGCGCCGGATGGCTGGGTCGCAGCCGTAGGCACGGGTTGCACGTTCATGGGCGTGGCGCGCGCATTGAAGGCGGCCAATCCGGCGACCGTGTGCGCGGCGGTCGAGCCGCAGGGCAGCGAAGTGCTGGCCGGCGCGCCCGTCATGAAGGCTC
The DNA here is from genome assembly GCF_059760725.1 of Achromobacter sp. 1014246743. Lineage (NCBI taxonomy): Bacteria > Pseudomonadati > Pseudomonadota > Betaproteobacteria > Burkholderiales > Alcaligenaceae > Achromobacter > Achromobacter sp. 1014246743. The sequence goes on along the minus strand of NZ_JCBANA010000024.1, from coordinate 36,362 downwards.
GCCACGTGATCCAGGGCACCAGCTACGGCGCCGTGCCGCCCCACTGGGATGCCACGCTGATGGACCTGAGCCTGGCAGTAACCGATGACGAGGCCGAGGACTGGCGCCGCCTGCTGGCCGTGCGCGAGGGGCTGTACGTGGGGTTTTCGGCCGCGGCCAACGTGTGCGCGGCGGTGAAGCTGTTGCAGTCCGGACGGCTGCGGCCGGACGCGACGGTGGCTACCGTGTTGTGCGACACCGGCTTGAAGTATTAGGCCTGGGATACCCGATTCAACGCAAGATCGGGTCAATGTTGGCCGAAGCTGTGGATATCCCTGTGAAAGTCCTGTGGATTGCCTGTGAAAGGCTTGTGGATAAAAAAGAATAACTTTCCACCCCACCCTCTGGGGATAAGTCGCTGGCAGGGATTTTCGGAGTCTTTCGGCGCCAAACGGCAAGGCAGCAATGAAAACGGGCGGCCCGAAGGCCGCCCGCCAGGGCCACGCAGTCAACACCGCGCGGCATCCGTGCTGGTGCGTTACAGCTTCAGGCCCAGCGCCTTGGCCACGCCCGCGGCATATGCCGGGTCGGCCTTGCGGAAGTGCTCCAGCTGACGGCGCTGGATTTCCTCGGGCACGTCCGCCATGTGGCGGCCGATGTTGCCGAACAGCAGTTCCTGTTGCGCCGGCGTCATCAGGCGGAACAAGGCGCCCGGCTGCGAGTAGTAGTCGTCGTCCACGCGGTGGTTCCAACGGGCCGCGGCCTGGCCGTCCAGCGCCAGCGGCGGTTCGCCCGCGGACGGGGTTTCCTTCCATTCACCGGCGCTGTTGGGCTCGTAGTTCAGCGTGCCGCCGGCATTGCCGTCCACGCGCGATGCGCCATCGCGGTGGTAGCTGTGGAACGGGCAGCGCGGCGCGTTCACCGGAATCTGGTGGTGGTTGATGCCCAGGCGGTAGCGATGCGTGTCGCCATACGAGAACAGACGGCCCTGCAGCATCTTGTCCGGCGAGAAGTCGATGCCCGGCACCACGTTGGCCGGCGTGAAGGCGGCCTGCTCGACTTCGGCGAAGTAGTTTTCGGGGTTCTTGTTCAGTTCCAGCACGCCCACGTCGATCAGCGGGTAGTCGCCATGCGGCCACACCTTGGTGAGATCGAACGGGTTGATGTGGTAGGTCTCGGCTTCGGCCTCGGGCATGATCTGCACCTTCAGCGTCCACTTCGGGAAATTGCCCTGTTCGATGTTGTTGAACAGGTCGCGCTGCGAGCTTTCGCGGTCGTGGGCCACCACTTGCGCGGCTTGCTCGTCGCTCAGACAGGCAATGCCTTGCTGCGACTTGAAGTGGAACTTCACGTAGAAGCGTTCGCCGTTGGCGTTGACGAAGCTGAAGGTGTGCGAGCCGAAGCCATGCTGCTGGCGCAGGTTGGCGGGAATGCCGCGGTCGCTCATCAGGATGGTGACCTGGTGCAGCGATTCGGGGCTGAGCGACCAGAAGTCCCAGGCGGCGGTGGCGCTGCGCAGATTGGTCTTGGGGTCGCGTTTCTGGGTGTGGATGAAATCGGGGAACTTGAGCGGGTCGCGGATGAAGAATACCGGCGTGTTGTTGCCCACCAGGTCCCAGTTGCCCTCGTCGGTATAGAACTTGATGGCGAAGCCGCGCACGTCGCGTTCGGCGTCGGCCGCGCCGCGTTCACCGGCCACGGTCGAAAAGCGCAGGAACAGCGGGGTTTGCTTGCCCACCTTCGAGAAGATGCTGGCGCGGGTGTAGCGCGAGATGTCGTGGGTGACGGTAAAGGTACCGTAGGCGCCCGAACCCTTGGCGTGCACGACGCGTTCCGGGATGCGTTCCCGGTCGAAATGGGCGAGCTTTTCGATCAGCCAGAAGTCTTGCAGCAGCGCGGGGCCCCGTGGGCCCGCGGTCAGCGTGTTGTTGTTGTCGGCCACCGGGGCGCCAGAGGCGGTGGTCAGAGGCTTCTTGTCGGTCATGGCAACTCCCTACGTAATTCCTGGAATGCGCGGCGACTGGGCCGGCGCGCGCAACGTGATGGATACCGCCCCGGACATAGCCGGCCGGGGAATATCTCCGACACATCATAGGGGTCTATGTTTCCACTGTGAAGTTGATTGAACTAGTAAATTTGATTGAAAATAACTATCGTTGGTGCGGCATGCACCCCGTCGCCGCCTGAACGCAGGCGAAAAAAAACCGGCCTCAGGAGGCCGGTTTTTCGTGGCGCGAAGCGATCAGCGGCTGGCCGCGGCTTCTGCCTTGCGCTGCATGGCGCGGGTAATGGACCACTGCTGGGCGATAGACAGGGTGTTGTTGACGCACCAGTAGAGCACCAGGCCGGCCGGGAAGAAGAACATCATCCCGCCGAACACCAGCGGCATGATCATCATGACCTTGGCCTGGACGGGGTCCGGGGGCGTCGGGTTCAGCTTGATCTGCAGGAACATGGTGGCCATCATGATGGCGGGCAGAATGAAGAACGGGTCGCGGATCGACAGGTCATGAACCCACAGGATCCAGGGCGCGCCGCGCATTTCCACGCTGGCCAGCAGCACCCAGTACAGCGAGATGAACACCGGGATCTGCACCACCATCGGCAAGCAGCCGCCCAGCGGGTTGATCTTTTCGGTGCGGTACATCTCCATCATGGCCGCATTGAGCTTCTGCTTGTCGTCGCCGTACTTTTCCTTCAGGGCCTGCAGGCGCGGGGCGACCTGCTTCATGCGGGCCATCGAGCGATAGCTGGCGGCGGCCAGGGGGTAGAACAGGGCCTTGATCAGCACGGTCAGGGCGACGATGGTCCAGCCCCAGTTGCCCAGGATGGAGTGCAGCCAGGTCATCAGCGTGAACAGCGGCTTGGCGATGATGGTCAGCCAGCCGTAGTCGACCACGAGTTCCAGGCCGGGGGCGAGTGCCGCCATGGCCTTCTGGTCTTGCGGGCCGACCCACAGGTGCGAATCGACGCGGGCAGCGGCGCCCGGGGCGATTTCGCCAACGGCTTCGATGGTGCGGGCGGCGTACAGGTTCTTCTGCACTTCCAGCACTTCGTTGCTGCGCGGCTTGCCTTGCGGCGGCACCCAGGCGGTGGCGAAGTAGTGCTGGACCACGGCGATCCAGCCGTTGTCCGTCTGCTTGATGTAGTTGGCCTTCTTCTTTTCGATGTCGGCGAAGGTCATCTTCTGGAACTTGTCCTGTTCCGAGTAGACGGCGATGCCGGTGAACGTGTGATAGAAGCTGGAGGTGTCGGCCGGGTCGTTGCCGTCGCGCTCGAGCTGCAGGTACAGCGCGGGCGTCACGGGGGCGGCGCCGACGTTGGCCAGGTCGTGGCGCACGTCGATGTCGTAGCGGCCGCGATGCAGGGTGAAGGTCTTGGTGACCTTGACGCCGCCGGATTCGGCTTCGAACGTCACGTCCAGGTTGTCGCCGGTGAGCTGGCGATCGGTGGAGACGACGCGGAAAGGCGTCTGGTGCGTCGGGAAGCTCTGGCCGTTGCTTGCGCCGACCACGCCGGTCTGCGCGACGTAGTTCAGGCCTGCGGCGCGATCCAGCAGCACGGTGGGCTTGTCGGGTTGGCCGGTGGCCGGGTACTTCAGCAGCTCGGCGCGCACCAGTTGGGCGCCCAGCGTGTCGAATGTCAGGCGCAGCACGTCGGTGGTGATGACGACTTCTTCCGAGCGCGTTGGGGCCGGCGTGGCGGCGCCCGGCACGGCCGAAGGCGCGGGAGCGCTGGCGGCGGTGGGCGCATTGGGCACCGAAGGCGTCGCGTTGTTCGCGGCGGCCGGCGTGCCGTTGGCGCTCGTGCTGGCCGCGGGCGTGGGGCCCCCGAACAACGACGGCTTGCCGTTATGGATCTGCCAGTTGTTCCAAAGGAGCAACAGCGAGAAGGAAAAAATCATCCAGAGGACGGTTCGTCGGATATCCATGGTGCCTACTGAAGTGAATACGGGCCAGCAAAGCCCGCCAGTTTAGCGTCAATCGTGCTCGGTGCGGTGGCCATGGGAGCAGCAAGCGCCGCCGTTGGTTCCCTTGGCCGGCGGAACCGGGTCCCAGCCACCGGGCGTCCAGGGATGGCACCGGCCGATGCGCCGGACCATCAGCCAGAAGCCGCGCCAGGGACCGTGGCGTTCGATCGCCTCGATCGCGTACGCCGAGCAGGTCGGGGTAAAGCGGCACTGCCGGCCGATCCAGGGGCTCAGGAAGAACCTGTAGAACCGGATCGGGGCAATGAGTATTGCGGCCCCCACGGATCGCCCGCGTCGCGGACGGCTTGCCTGCCGGGGGGATGGGCCGTTCATCGCGCGATCCGCTCGAAGTGAGCGTCCGCTTCGGCCCTGGCCGCACGTTTGAGCGCGGTGAGCGTGGCGGGCGCCACCTTGCAGTGCAGCCGCACGACGTAGTCTTTTGCCGGAAGCGCCAGGCGCCGGTGACGGAACGCCTCGCGGATGACCCGCTTCAAGGCATTGCGCGTGGTGGCGTGGGCGGCGAACCGCTTGGCGATCACCAGGCCCAGGCGGGCACAGGCGTCCTGGCCGGGAGGCAGATCGTTGGGAGCGGCGCTCACAACGAAAAACGCCCCTCGGGCAAGACGCCGGCCTTTGAGGGCGGCGGCGAACTCGGAGGGGCGATGCAGCCGCGCCTCCGGGGGAAGCGTGGAGCGCGGCATGGACTGCGGGTCAGGCGTTTGCGCGGAACCGGGACGGGATTGCGAGAGGTCTTGCAATATGGCCGGTCCGTGCAAAAAAGTCAGGCTTCCGGCAAAAGACCGGAAACGCGGGACTTAGACGGCCAGACGCTTGCGGCCCTTGGCGCGGCGGGCGCTCAGGATGGCGCGGCCAGCGCGGGTTTTCATGCGCACGCGAAAGCCATGGGTGCGCTTGCGGCGGGTAACGGAAGGTTGGTAGGTACGTTTCATGGACGATCCACAAAAAGAACAAAAGTCAGAAGGGACCTGCCCGGAGGGTTCCTGGTCGCAGATCCAAAGCGGGTATCTAGTAAGCGATTCTGCCGCGTCATGGCACGTGAAGTGCAAAAACGCCAGCAAAAACAGACTTGTAGACGGGGCTTGGGGCCGGGGATTCCCCGGGCGACCTATTCAGCAAGGCCAGGATTCCAGGCGAACGCCAGTGTAGCGCTCGCGGTGATACCGGGCCTTCTGCGAAACCTTCTGACAGACAGAATTCGGAAAAGCCCACCATTTCAGCAAGTTTTCCCTGTCTTGTCAAACAGTTAAGGGGGCGGCATGTGCAGGCTTATGCCCTACCCTGTGGATAACCCATGCCCAGGCAAGGTAGAATCGAGGTTTGAATAAGAGCGACATGAAAGAATTCTGGCAGACCTGCGTCAGTCGTCTTGAGCAGGAACTCCCCCCCCAACAAATCAGCGCGTGGATACGACCGCTGGTCCCGCTTGCGTATGACGAGACGCAGGCGGTGCTGCGCGTTGCCGCCCCCAACCGGTTCAAGCTGGACTGGGTGCGCAAGAATTTCTCCCACCAGATCGAAGCGTTGGCCGCGGAGTGGTTCGAGCGTCCGGTACAGGTTTTGTTCGAGTTGCCCTCGCAGGGCGCGACGCCGCGCATGCCTGTCGCGCCCGTGCGCGCCCAGCAGCCCGCGCAAACGCCACTGTCCGGTGCCACGCCGTCAGGCGGCGCACCGCCCGGCATGGCCGCGCAGCCCGCCGCCCCGGCAGCCCCCGCCCCCAGTGCGGGCGCGGCTGCCGTCAATGCGGATGCCGCGAACATCGTGTACGAGCGCTCGCGCCTGAACACCGACCTGACGTTCGAGAACTTCGTGACGGGTAAGGCGAACCAGCTGGCGCGCGCTGCCGCACTGCAGGTGGCCGAGAACCCGGGCACGTCGTACAACCCGCTGTTCCTGTATGGCGGCGTGGGCCTGGGCAAGACCCACTTGATCCACGCCATCGGCAACGCCATGGTGGCGGCGGGTACCGGCGTTCGCGTGCGCTACGTGCATGCCGACCAATACGTGTCCGACGTGGTCAAGGCATACCAGCGCAAGGCGTTCGACGATTTCAAGCGCTACTACCACTCGCTGGACCTGCTGCTGATCGACGACATCCAGTTCTTCTCCGGCAAGAACCGCACGCAGGAAGAATTCTTCTATGCGTTCGAGGCGATGGTCGCGCAGCGCAAGCAGATCATCATCACCAGCGACACGTACCCGAAGGAACTGTCGGGCATCGACAGCCGCCTGATCTCGCGCTTCGATTCCGGCCTGACGGTCGCGATCGAGCCGCCCGAGCTCGAGATGCGCGTGGCGATCCTGCTGCGCAAGGCCGAGTCCGAAGGCGTGCCCATGCCCGAGGAAGTGGCGTTCTTCATCGCCAAGCACTTGCGCAGCAATGTGCGCGAACTTGAAGGCGCGCTGCGCAAGGTGCTGGCCTACGCCCGCTTCCATGGTCGCGACGTGCTGACGGTGGACGTCTGCAAGGAAGCCCTGAAGGATCTGCTGTCCGTGTCCAATGGGCAGATCACCGTGGAAAACATCCAGAAGACGGTGGCGGACTTCTACAAGATCAAAGTGGCCGACATGTATTCGAAACGCCGGCCGGCCAATATCGCGTTGCCGCGCCAGGTCGCCATGTACCTGGCGAAGGAGCTGACCCAGAAAAGCCTGCCGGAAATCGGTGACCTGTTCGGTGGTCGTGATCACACCACCGTCCTGCACGCCGTACGCAAGATTTCCGACGCCCGCGCAAAGCAAGCGGAGCTCAACCATACCCTGCACGTGTTGGAACAAACTCTAAAAGGATGACCATGCAACTCGTACAAACCACACGCGATGCATTGCTGAAACCGCTGTCGACCGTGGCGGGCATCGTCGAAAGACGCCATACCCTGCCCATCCTGGCGAACATCCTGATGCGCAAGGAAGGCAACAAGGTTGCCTTCATTGCGACCGACCTCGAAGTACAGATCACCACGCATGCCGACTTCGGCGTGGGCCACGACAACGAGTCCACCACCGTTGCGGCGCGCAAGCTGCTCGACATCCTGAAGGCCCTGCCCGATACGGGCGACGTGCGCCTGGCGCTGGCCAGCAACAAGCTGTCGGTGCAGTCGGCCAAGAGCCGCTTTGCCCTGCAGACGCTGGCCGCCAGCGAATTCCCCACCGTGGCCCAGCCCGAACAATGGGACGTGTCGCTGACCATGCCGCAGCGCACGCTGCGCCACCTGTTCAACATGGTGCACTTCGCCATGGCCCAGCAGGACATCCGCTACTACCTGAACGGCATGCTGCTGGTGTTTGAACCGGGTCGCGTGCGCGCGGTTGCCACCGACGGCCACCGCCTGGCCCACTGCTCCACCGAAGCAGACGGCATCAGCGAACGCCACGAAGTGATCGTGCCGCGCAAGACCGTGCTTGAAATGCAGCGCCTGCTCGAAGACTCCGACGAAGTCGTGTCGATCGACGTGGCGCCGGGCCAGATCCGTTTCCGTTTCGGCGACGTCGAGCTGGTGTCCAAGCTGGTCGAAGGCAAGTTCCCCGATTTCACGCGTGTGATTCCCACGAATTACACGCGGCACTTCCTGGTGGGCCGCGAAGCCCTGCAGGGCAGCCTGCAGCGCGCGGCCATTCTCACCACCGACAAGTTCAAGGGCGTGCGCCTGCAGCTGGCGCAGAACCAGATGAAGATCTCGTCCTCGAACGCCGAGCAGGAAGAGGCCCAGGAAGAAATCGACATCGACTACGGCCACGAGCCGCTGGACGTGGGTTTCAACGTCGGCTATCTGCTCGACGTGCTGGCCAACGTCAAAGTGGACAACATCCAGTGGTCGGTCATGCCCGATGCCAACGCGTCGGCGCTCATCACCTTGCCCGAAGACGACCAGTTCAAGTACGTCGTCATGCCCATGCGGATCTAAGTCCGCGCTCATGTGGGTTTGTGCCGCCACGGGCCTGATGGCTCGTCGGCGGTCCGGCCGCCAGGCCGTTCTTTAAAGCGTTATCGATACAGACATGTCAGATCAGCAGAACACCACTCCCGAGAACGGCGGCTACGGCGCCGACTCGATCAAGATGCTCAAGGGGCTGGAGGCCGTGCGCAAGCGCCCCGGCATGTACATCGGGGACACGTCCGACGGCACCGGCTTGCACCACATGGTGTTCGAAGTCGTCGACAACGCCATTGACGAAGCGCTGGCCGGCTATTGCGACGATATCGTCGTCACGATCCACACCGACAATTCGATCTCGGTCACCGACAACGGCCGCGGCATCCCCACGGATATCCACAAGGACGATGAATTCCACCGCAGCGCGGCGGAAATCGTCATGACCGAGCTGCACGCGGGCGGCAAGTTCGACCAGAACTCGTACAAGGTGTCCGGTGGCCTGCACGGCGTGGGCGTGTCTTGCGTGAACGCCTTGTCCGAATGGCTGCGCCTGACCATCCGCCGCAACGGCGAAGTGCACCAGATGGAATTCCGCCAGGGCGAGCGCGTTGCGCCCCTGGCCGTGACCGGCACGACCGACAAGCGCGGCACCGAAGTGCGCTTCCTGGCCGACCCGATCATCTTCAACAACATCGAATACCACTACGAGATTCTCTCCAAGCGCCTGCGCGAGCTCTCGTTCCTGAACAACGGCGTCAAGATCCGCCTGATCGACCAGCGCCAGGGCAAGGAAGAGAACTTCGCCTTCTCGGGCGGCGTGAAGGGCTTTGTCGAATACATCAACCGCGCCAAGACCGTGCTGCACCCGAACGTGTTCTCGGTCAGCACCGAGTCCGCCGCGGGCGGCGTGTCGGTGGGCGTGGAAGTGGCGATGCAGTGGAACGACAGCTACAGCGAAAGCGTGCTGTGCTTCACCAACAACATTCCGCAGCGCGACGGCGGCTCGCACCTGACCGGCCTGCGCGCGGCGATGACCCGCATCATCAACAAGTACATCACCGACAACGAGCTGGCCAAGAAGGCCAAGGTCGAGACGTCCGGCGACGACATGCGCGAAGGCCTGGCCTGCGTGCTGTCGGTGAAGGTGCCCGAGCCCAAGTTCAGCAGCCAGACCAAGGACAAGCTGGTGTCCAGCGAAGTGCGTCCGGCCGTCGAAGAAGCCGTGGCGCGCACGCTGGAAACCTGGCTGCTCGAACACCCGAACGACGCCAAGGCCCTGTGCAACAAGATCGTCGAAGCCGCTCGTGCCCGCGAAGCCGCCCGCAAGGCGCGCGAAATGACGCGTCGCAAGAGCGTGCTGGAAGGCGCCGGCCTGCCCGGCAAGTTGGCTGACTGCCAGGAAAAAGATCCGGCGCTGTGCGAGCTGTACATCGTCGAGGGTGACTCCGCAGGTGGCTCGGCCAAGCAAGGCCGCGACCGCAAGTTCCAGGCCATCCTGCCGCTGCGCGGCAAGGTGCTGAACGTGGAAAAGGCGCGCTTTGACCGCCTGATCGCCAGCGAACAGATCGCCACCCTGATCACCGCGCTGGGCACCAGCATCGGCCCCGACTTCAACGTCGACAAGCTGCGCTACCACCGCCTGATCATCATGACCGACGCGGACGTGGACGGCGCGCACATCCGCACCCTGCTCCTGACGCTGCTGTACCGCCAGATGCCCGAGCTGGTGCAGCGCGGCTACGTCTACATCGCGCAGCCGCCTCTGTACAAGGTCAAGGTTGGCCGTGAAGAACGCTATCTGAAGGATGCCCAGGAGGAAGCGCAGTTCATGCTGCAGCTGGCCCTGAAAGACGCCGAGATCATCTCGGGCGGCAACATCATCCGCGGCGAAGAGCTCAGCGACCTGGCCCGCCAGTACGTGGCGGCTGATGGCGTGATGGCCCGCCTGGCGCGCGTGTTCGACGTGGCGGCGTTGTCGGCCATGGCCGAGGGCGTCGAGATCAACCTGGATTCGGCCGAAGCCGCCGCCGATTCGGCCAAGCGCCTGGCCGATGCCATGCGTGACCCGGTCAGCGGCAACGGCGTGGACGTCGTGCCCGAGTTCGACGAAGCCACCGAACGCCACCGCCTGTCGGTGCAGCGCATGCACCACGGCAACGTGCGCGTCAGCATCATCGACGCCGACTTCGTCAACGGCAGCGACTACGCCATCCTGTCCAAGGCCGCCAAGAGCTTCTCGGGCAAGGTCGGCCCGCGCTCCCTGGCCGCTCGTGGCGAAGGCGACAAGCGCAAGGAACAGGTTGTGTCCGACTTCCGCGAAGCCATGCAGTGGCTGCGCAGCGAAGCCGATCGCAGCATCTCCAAGCAGCGCTACAAGGGCCTGGGCGAAATGAACCCGGAACAGCTGTGGGAAACCACGATGGACCCGAAGGTGCGCCGCCTGCTGCGCGTGCAGATCGAAGACGCCATCGCGGCGGACGAAGTCTTCACCACGCTGATGGGCGACGACGTCGAACCGCGCCGCAACTTCATCGAAGCGCACGCGCTTTCGGCGGGCAATATCGACGTTTGATCGCTGGCGGTCAGACCATCATCGAGCGGCCCGCCCGGGCTGCGGGATGACATAAGAAGGGGCTGCTCAGGCAGCCCCTTTTTTTTGTCGGGTTTGGTCTGTTCTCGCCCTGCCGATAGATTCGATCAGGAGTACCAAAAATGGGCTACATTACAAAAATAGCCCAAATATGGGTTAATTATGTAACTTTTTTTGGGTTCTCATGGCATATGCCTCCAGGCCACACTTGGCCAGTAACTTCGTCTTCTACTTTGCGCCATGGCTGGTCGGACGTAGTCATTTTTCGGAGAATGGCTCTTGTAATGGAAGGAGGTGCATTGTGAATTCAATGACCCACGATGAATGCAAGGTCAGCCAACGATGACATCTCGATATTCGCACACCGTTGTCATGGGAGACCTCGTATCCAGTGAGCGCTCGCCCTCAGTGCCCGACTTGCATCGCGTATTCAATGAGGTGATCGATCAGGTCAATGAAGACGATCAGCGCAAGCTCGTCTCGCCGCTCACGATCACACTGGGTGACGAATTCCAAGGCATTTGTGCGAATCTGTCCGATGGTCTGGCGCTGTTGCGAAAGCTCAGGGCAGGCATGCTGCTCAAGCTGCTCGAATGCCGGTTTGTGTTGGGTGTCATCTCTTTGGAAACACCCATCAACAACGATCGGGCATGGAACATGATGGGGCCGGGTCTTGCAGCGAGTCGCAAACGCCTTGCTGACAAGCGAGACGGCAACGCATACCGTTTTGTATTGCCGGATCAACCAACCGTACAGATTCTGATGGACGGTGTGGGCGCTGCGGTGACAGATATCGAGAGTGATTGGACCGATCGCCAAAGGCAGGTCATTTTGTTGTCGGAGCGAAAGGCGGTCGGAGATCTGGTGACTCAGCTCGGAATGTCTACGGCCACCTACTACAAGATTCGACGAGCCGGCCGTTTCGAACTCTATGAACACGAGTGGCGTGCGTTGACGGAAAGCGCCGCGGCGCTGGACAGGCATTACGGACTACTATGACCTGCGAGTGGGTACTATCGATCGCTTCAATGATTGTCGCGGTATTTCTGCTGACTGCCGCCGGCAACAGAATTTGCAAGCGGATGCTCGAGTGGAGCGGGCTGATCACCGCCATGAAGAACAAGCTCCAGCAGGCGAATTCCGGTCCTGCTGGTGAGGTGCCCGCGGCGTCGCCATTGATCAGTCATCCCAGGGTGGGTCACTTGATAGGCAGCCTTGAGCGACTGCTTATCGCCGCAGGTGTGTTGGTGGGGGCGTGGGAAATTCTGGTTGCGGTCATTGCGCTGAAGACAGTGGCTCGCTTCAAGGAACTGGATCAGAAGCTCGACGCGGAATATTTTCTGGTCGGTTCTCTGTTCAGTTTGGTCTGGGCCATCGTCATCACGTACGGTTGGATGGGGTTTGACCACTTCTTGGGACTTGATCTGCCAGCCGAACTCAAGCGTTCCAAGTAGTTCATATGCCATGTCATCGAGGGGCCGCAGGTGCGGCCCCTCTTTTCATTGATCAGGTCCTGCGGGACGACTACCCCTGCACGTCATTCGCCCACGGCTCGGCCGTCAGGCGCTGCGCCAGGTATTCGATCAGCGCCTGCACCCGGGCCGGCCGACGGCGCCCCGGTGGCGTGACGATGTGCAGGGCGATGGGATCCACCTGCCAGTCTTCCATGGCGATTTCCAGGGCGCCGGATTGCAGGTCTTCCCAGGCCAGGAATTCGGGCTGCAGCGCCAGGCCCATGCCGGCCCGCAGCGCGGGCGCCAGGGCTTCGGCGTTGTTCACGTTCAGGTGCACCGGCAAGGCTTGCGAGAACTCGCCGTGCTTCTCGTGGCGAAAGCGCCAGCTGGCGCCGTTGCGGGCGTACATGTATTGCAGCGCGGTGTGCTGCGCCAGGTCGCGCGGGTGCTTGGGTTTGCCTGCGCGCTTGAAGTAGCCAGGCGCGCCCACCAGCAGGATGCGCACCGAGCACAGGCGCCGCGCCAGCAAGGTGGAATCCACCAGGTTGGAGATGCGCAGCGCCAGGTCGAAGCGTTCGGACACCAGGTCGGCCTGCTTGTCGTTGAATTCGATCTCCAGGCCCACGTCGGGATGCGCCTGCATGAAGGGCGGCAGCATCGGCGCCAGGTGCGTGACGCCGAATGACATGGGCGCGGCCAGGCGGATCTTGCCGTGCAGGCTGGTGGATTTTTCCGTGACCTCGGCTTCGACCGCTTCGCCCTCCTCGAGGATGCGGGCGGCCCGCTCCAGCGCCGCGTAGCCGGATTCGGTCAGGGTCATGCTGCGTGAGGTGCGATGGAACAGCGTGGTCTTCATCCGGGCTTCCAGCCGGGTGATGGTCTTGGAAACCGTGGCCTGGGCGATAGAAAGCTCGGCGGCGGCCTTGGCGAACGACCCGGTCTCGGCAACCTTGGCGAAGATCGCCCACCCTTCCAGATCGGGCAATTTATTCATCGTGCACTCTCATGTATCAGTTCGCGCCGATGATAGCGGCTGGCTATTGCCCATACAAGAACGCCTTGCAAAGCGTCACGCATTGGTGGGCTGCCAGAGGGATCATGCAAAAAATGGAATGGATGCAATTCCATGTTGCGGATTCTCAGCAGACGTGCGGATCCCTAATATGTCTCTACCGACTGACGACGCAAACGGAAGCTTCAAACGGCACTTCCGCTACCGCCCAAGCGGCGCAGGCCCGGATGGCCAGCCAGTACTCCGAATTCACTTTGCCGCCTTTATTGACCGATTCCTTGAAAGAGAGCCCCACCATGTCGAACCGCAAATACCTCGAAGTCCTGACCCCCGAAAACAGCCAGATCATCTTCATCGATCAGCAGCCGCAGATGGCATTCGGCGTGCAGTCGATCGACCGCCAGACGCTGAAGAACAACGTGGTGGGCCTGGCCAAGGCCGCGCGCACCTTCAACATTCCCACCACTATCACCACGGTGGAAACCGAGAGCTTCTCGGGCAATACCTTCCCCGAACTGCTGGCCGTGTTTCCGGACAACAAGATCCTGGAGCGTACCTCGATGAATTCGTGGGACGACCAGAACGTGCGTGACGCGCTGGCCGCCAACGGCCGCAAGAAGGTCATCGTGGCGGGCCTGTGGACGGAAGTCTGCAACACCACGTTCGCCCTGTGCGCCATGCTGGAAGGCGACTACGAAATCTACATGGTGGCCGACGCCTCGGGCGGCACCTCGGCCGATGCGCACAAGTACGCCATGGACCGCATGATCCAGGCCGGCGTGGTGCCGGTGACCTGGCAGCAAGTGTTGCTGGAATGGCAGCGTGACTGGGCCCGCAAGGAGACCTATGACGCCGTGACCGCCATCGTCAAGGAACACTCCGGCGCGTACGGCATGGGCATCGACTACGCCGTGACCCACGTCCACAAGCTGGCCGAGCGCGTGCAGCACGGCGAACGCATCGGCCCCAACCCCGCCAAGTAAATCCGGATCCAGGAGCGCACCGTGCCAGACCAGAAGAACCCATCCGCGGGAGGCAGCTTCGTGGCGCTGCGCCAGCCCGTGTTTGCCGTGTTGTGGGCGGCCACGGTGCTGGGCAACGTCGGCAGCTTCATGCGCGACGTGGCCAGCTCCTGGCTGGTGACGGACCTGTCCGCCAGCCCGACCGCCGTTGCCCTGATCCAGACGGCGGCGACGCTGCCGATCTTTCTGTTGGCGATTCCGGCTGGCGTGCTGTCGGACATTCTGGACCGGCGGCGTTTCCTGATATTCGTGCAGCTGCTGCTGGCCTCGGTCAGCGGTACGCTGCTGGTGCTGTCGCACTTCGGCGCATTGACGGTGGATTACCTGATTGCACTGACCTTCGTGGGCGGTATCGGTGCGGCGCTGATGGGGCCGACCTGGCAGTCCATCGTGCCTGAACTGGTGCCACGCGATAACCTCAAGGGCGCGGTGGCGCTGAACTCGCTGGGCATCAACATTGCCCGCGCCATCGGCCCGGCCGCGGGCGGCCTGATATTGGCCAGCTTCGGCGCCGCGGTGACCTACGGCATGGATGTGCTGAGCTACGTCTTTGTCATTGCCGCGCTGCTGTGGTGGAAGCGCCCGGCCGCTACCGACAGCGCCCTGTCGGAGAACTTCCTGGGGGCCTTCCGCGCCGGCCTGCGCTATACGCGGGCCAGCAAGGAGCTGCACCGCGTGCTGCTGCGCGCCGCTGTGTTCTTCCTGTTCGCCAGCGCCGTGTGGGCCCTGCTGCCCCTGGTGGCCCGGCAGATGCTGGGCGGCACCGCCGGTTTCTATGGCGTGTTGCTGGGGGCGGTGGGCGCCGGCGCCATCATCGGCGCGCTGGTGATGCCCCGGGTGAGCGCGCACCTGGATACGGACGGGCTGGTGCTGCTGGCCTCGGTGGTCAGTGCGGCCGTCATGGCGATGCTGGTGTTTGCGCCGCCCAAGTGGCTGGCCGTGCCGCTGCTGGTGTTGCTGGGCATGGGCTGGATCACCGCGCTCACGACCTTCAACAGCGTGGCCCAGGCGATTCTGCCGAACTGGGTACGTGGCCGCGGGCTGGCCGTGTACCTGATGGTGTTCAACGGCGCGATGGCGGCCGGCAGCCTGGGCTGGGGCCTGGTGGCCCGCGAGATCGGCGTGCCCTACGCCTTGGCGGTCAGCGCCGCCGGGCTGGTCGTGGTGGCGCTGCTGTTCCACCGTGTCCGCCTGCCGGTGGGCGAAGCGGATCTGCAGGCGTCCAACCACTGGCCCGAGCCGCTGGTTGCGGAGTCGGTGACCAACGACCGCGGGCCGGTGCTGGTGCAGGTGGAATACCGAATCCGCCAGGAAGACCGTGCGGCGTTTCTGGATGCAATGAAGCGCCTGTCGCAGGAGCGGTTGCGTGATGGGGCCTATGCCTGGGGCGTGGTCGAACACACGAACGATCCGCAGCGCGTGGTGGAGTGGTTCTTCGTGGAGTCGTGGGCCGAACACCTGCGCCAGCATCACCGGGTGTCGCATGCCGATGCCGACCTGCAGGCCGAAGCGCTGCGCTTTCATGCGGGGCCCGGCAAACCGGAAGTGCATCACTTCCTGACGTTGAAACACTGATATCCAAAGAGGCCAGCCATGATTGAGCGCCGACCGCTTGAAACCCTGGGCCACGCCCGCCGCGGCTGGCTCGATGCCAAACACCATTTCTCGTTCGCGGGCTACCAGGACCCCAAGCGGATGCGCTGGGGGGCGCTGCGCGCCTGGAACGATGAGACGATCGCGGCGGGGGCGGGCTTTCCTCCCCTGCTGCAGACGGACATGGAAATCATCACCTGCGTGCGCGAAGGCGCGCTGACCCACGAAGACGACCTGGGCAACCGCGGCCGTACCCGGGTCGGCGATGTGCAGGTGATGAGCGCGGGCAGCGGCGTGACGCACGCCGAGTTCAACATGGAAGGCGGACCGGCGCGGGTGTTCCAGATCTGGATCGAGCCGGACCGCCGCGGCGTGCCGCCCAGCTGGGGCCGCAAGAGCTTTGCCGGCGAGGCCTGCAACGGCCAGTTCATCACGCTGGCCAGCGGCATGGAAGGCGACGACGATGCGTTGCCGATCCGCAGCGACGCACGCGTGCTGGCGGTTGCGCTGAAGGCCGGGCAAGCGGCCACCTACCGTTTCGCCGAAGGCGCGCGTCGTGGTTACCTGGTGGCTGCCAAGGGGCGCTTGACCGTCAATGACATGCCCGTGGATGGCGGCGATGGCGTCGCCATCCACGATGAAACCGACTTGCGCATCATGGCCCTGGACGATGCAGAAGTCCTGTTGGCCGATACGCATGCCTGATCCTACCCATCCCGCAAGGACACCCATGAAGATCTATCTGCTTTCCCTTGGCGCCGGCCTGCTGGTCGGCGTGGTGTACAGCCTGCTGCAGGTGCGCTCGCCCGCGCCGCCGCTGGTGGCGTTGATCGGTCTGCTCGGCATCCTGGTGGGCGAGCAGATCGTGCCGGTGGGCAAGCAGTTGCTCAGCGGCACCGCGTTTGTCGCGGCCTGCGACAAGGAGCAGGCGGTGAGCCATGTCCTCGGGCAATTGCCCGGCCGCCAGGCAAAGCACCATCCCGGGGACAAGGCCGAAGGCTGATCCCGTCCACGCACCCAAGGAATTTCGTATGCCTACCCGCCGCGACCTCATTGGTGTTGCTTCTACACTGGCGCTCAACAGCTTGCTGGGCACCCACGCCATTGCCCGATCCCAAGGAGATTCCCCCATGCCAAGTACTTCAAACACCACCCCGGATGTCGTCTTCTACAACGGCCGCATCACCACGCTGGACCGCACCCGACCGCAGGCCAGCGCGGTGGCGATCAAGGACGGCCGCTTCGTCGCCGTCGGCACCGATGCCGAGGTCATGGCGCTGGCCGGCTCCACCGCCCGGCGCATCGACCTGAAAGGCCGTGGCGTGCTGCCGGGGCTGTTCGACAATCACACGCACGTGGTGCGCGGCGGCCTGAACTACAACATGGAACTGCGCTGGGACGGCGTGCGTTCGCTGGCCGATGCCATGGGCATGCTCAAGCGCCAGGTGGCCATCACGCCGGCCCCGCAGTGGGTGCGGATCGTGGGCGGCTTTACCGAGCATCAGTTTGCCGAGAAGCGCCTGCCCACCATCGAGGAGATCAACGCCATCGCGCCTGACACGCCGGTGTTCATCCTGCACCTGTACGACCGCGCCCTGCTCAATGGCGCCGCACTGCGTGCCGTCGGCTATACCAAGACGACGCCCAACCCGCCCGGCGGCGAGATCATCCGCGACGGCCAGGGCAACCCCACCGGGCTGCTGCTGGCCAAGCCCAACGCGACCATCCTGTACGCCACGCTGGCCAAGGGCCCCAAGCTGCCGTTTGATTACCAGCTCAATTCCACGCGCCATTTCATGCGCGAACTGAACCGCCTGGGCGTGACCGGCGTGATCGACGCCGGTGGCGGCTTCCAGAATTATCCCGACGACTACGCCGTCATCCAGAAGCTGGCCGACGACGGCCAGATGACGGTACGGCTGGCCTACAACCTGTTCACCCAGAAGCCCAAGCAGGAAAAGGAAGACTTCCTGAAGTGGACCTCCAGCGTGAAGTACAAGCAAGGCACCGATTACTTCCGTCACAACGGCGCGGGGGAAATGCTGGTGTTCTCGGCGGCCGACTTCGAGGACTTCCGCGTCGAGCGTCCCGACATGCCGGCGGAAATGGAAGGCGAGCTGGAAGAGGTGGTGCGGGTGCTGGCGCAGAACCGCTGGCCGTGGCGCCTGCATGCCACCTATGACGAGACCATCTCGCGCGCGCTGGACGTGTTCGAGAAAGTGCACCAGGACACGCCGCTGACCGGCCTGAACTGGTTCTTCGACCACGCCGAAACCATTTCCGACAAGTCGATCGACCGCATCGCCGCGCTGGGTGGCGGCATTGCCGTGCAGCACCGCATGGCTTACCAGGGCGAGTATTTCATCGAACGCTACGGCGCGGCCGCCGCCGAGGCCTCGCCGCCCGTGGCCAAGATCCTGCAGCGGGGCGTGAAGGTGTCGGCAGGCACCGACGCCACGCGCGTTGCGTCCTACAACCCCTGGGTATCGCTGTCCTGGATGATCACCGGCAAGACCGTGGGCGGCACCCGCCTCTATCCCGCGCGCAACTGCCTGGACCGCGAGACGGCGCTGCGCATGTGGACCGAGAACGTCGCCTGGTTCTCGAACGAGGAAGGCAAGCGCGGCCGCATCCAGGCCGGCCAGCTGGCCGACTTCATCGTGCCCAGCAAAGACTATTTCAGCTGCGCCGAAGACGACATCTCGTTCCTGACGTCGGACCTGACCGTCGTGGGGGGGCGGGTGGTCTACGGCGGGGGTGATTTCGGGCCGCTGGACGAGAACCCGTTGCCGCCCGCCATGCCGGACTGGTCGCCCACGCGCCTGTTCGGCGGCTACGCCGCCTGGGGCGACCCCGAGGGCGTAGGCCGCAATTCGCTGGGCTACCGCAATATGGCCGCCTGCGGCTGCGCCAGCGCCTGCGGCGTGCACGGCCACGACCATGCCAAGGCGTGGGCCTCGAAGGCGCCCAGCGGTGACCTGCAGGGCTTTTTCGGCGCGCTGGGTTGTGCGTGCTGGGCGGTTTGAGGAGCCTGACCATGTTCGCAACGGCTTCCTGGGAACAGCGGCTGGCCAGTCTCGCCCGGCCGCTGTTCGGTTCCGCCGTCGTGCGGTTCCTGGCGTATCTGGGCCTGTGCGCGGCCTATCTGCAAGGTGGATGGGTCAAGCTCACGGACTTTCCTGGCGCCCTGCGCGAGATGGCGCATTTCGGCCTGTCGCCCGAGCCGCTCTTCGCGGTGCTGGTGATTGTGCTGGAACTGGCGGCGTCGGCCATGATCCTGACCGGCCGGCTGCGTTGGCTGGGGGCGGTTGCGCTGGCCGGTTTCACGTTGGCGGCCACCGGGTTGGCGTTGCGGTTCTGGGAAATGCCCATCGGGCAAGACCGCTTCATGGCCGCCAATGCCTTCTTCGAGCACCTGGGGCTGGCGGGCGGCCTGCTGCTGGTGGCCTGGCTGGACTTGCGCGCGCCGCAGACAGCCTTGGCTACGCCGCCTGGGGCGCCGCGCACACCTGCTTGATGGCGAGCGCGGCCGCCGGCTTCCCGTCCGGGTTGGCCTGCGGCATTTAGCGCGCCGGCCGCGCCTTCAGGTCGGCCATCTCTTCCTGCATCAACTGGTGAGCGTAGCGCGAGAACACGCTGACCAGGCGGGTGCGGGTGTGGTACGGCGGGTACAGCAGCGCGACCGTGACCGGCACGGCGGGGCTGAAGGGGCGCACTTCCACCCCGTTGGCCTCGTATTCCTCGCGCGCTGCCAGCGGGTTGATCAGCGCCACGCCCAGCCCGGCGCCGACCAGCGCGCAGACGGACGAGCCCAGGCCGGCCTCGGCCACCGTCTGGCGTTCGACCTTGGCGGCCTTGAAGACCGCGTCGATCTTTTCCCGCAGCGGCGTGGCGCTGGGAAAGGCAATGAAGGGCTCGCCCGCGAAATCGGCGGGTTTCAGCTTTTTCAGCTTGGTCAGCCGGTGGCCCTTGGGCAGCACCGCCACGCAATTCATCGTCAGCACGGGTTCGACCTGGATGCCGGGTGAATCGCCCGACAGCATGGCCAGCCCGGTGTCGCAGAACCCCGAACTGATCCAGTTGTGCACCGCGCTGGCGTTGCCCGAGTGGATCGACACCATCACATCCGGGTATTCGGTCTTGAAGGCGGCCACGATGCGCGCCAGCAGGCCGCCGGCCAGCCGCGGCATGGCCGCCACGCTCAGGCGGCTGGCGCTGAACGAGCGGATGCTGGCCGCCGCCGATTCCAGGCCGGCCAGGCCGATGAAGGTCTTTTCCACCTCTTGAAAGAAGCGCGAACCGTCCTGGGTAGGGGTCAGGCGGCTGCCGTTGCGGTCGAACAGGGGAAACTGGGTGATTGCTTCCAATTGCGCGATTAAGCGGCTAACGTGCGGCTGCGAGGTGTGTACTCGCCTGGCGGCCGCGGTCATGGAGCCGGTCATCATGACGGCCCGGAAAGCCTCGATGTGCCGTAAGCCCATTCGTGTAATGGCCATATCAAATCCGTATAGAGGAATACCCGATTGGAACTGGATAAAACCATAACGCTAGTTGATACTTTTTGCCAGCCGCGGGGCTCATCGCGGGACGCGGCGGTATGCATGCAGTCTGGTACCGCTGTTCGTGAACATAAACACGCGCCGCTCGCATGGCGCCAAGGGAATACGATGAAAGCACTTGCCGCGATCTCGGTCGCCGCCGCCCTGCTCGGCAGCGCCACCGCCCACGCCGAAGGCCCCAGCCGCCTGGACAAGATCCGCGAAACCGGCGTGATCACCATCGGCCACCCCGAGACCTCGGTGCCGTTCGCCTACCTCGATGGCAACCAGAAGCCGGTGGGCTATACGGTCGAGATCTGCCAGGAAATCGCCCAATACGTCAAAACCGCGCTCAAGCTGCCCAAGCTGGACGTGCGTTACAACCCCACCACCTCCGCCACCCGGATCCCGTTGCTGGCCAACGGCACCATCGACCTGGAATGCGGCAACACCACCAACAACCTGGAACGCCACAAGCTGGTGTCGTTCGCGCCCACCACGTTCGTGGCGCAGGTCGTGCTGGTGGCGCGCAAGGACGGCGGCGTGGACCCGAACAACCTGGCCTCGTTCCGCGGCAAGTCGATCGCGGCGCAGGCCGGCGGCCAGACGTTCAAGCTGATCTCGCGCCTGAACGCCGAAGGCAACCTGGGCATCACCATGGCGCCCACCAAGGATACGGCGGAAACGCTGCTGATGGTGGAGTCGGGCCGCGCCGCCGGTTCGGCCAATGACGACGGCATCGCCTACGGCGCCGTGGCCTCGGCCAAGAATCCGGACGTGTTCGTGATCGGCACCAAGGGCCTGGAACTGGCACCCTACGGCATCATGCAGCCCAAGGACGACGCCGCCTTCAAGAAAGTGGTGGACGATGCCGTGCTGGACCTGATCAAGACCGGTCGCGTCGCGGCGATCTACGACAAGTACTTCAATTCGCCGATCCCGCCCAAGCAGATCAACCTGAAGTACCCGATGAGCGACGCGCTCAAGCGCGCCCTGGCTCATCCGACCGACTCGGGCGACCCCAAGGCCTACGAGTAAGCCGGCAACGCCGCGGATGCCCTGTCGGGCATCGCGGCGATGTGCGGGCAAGGCGCCGTCCGCCGGCGCCTCCTTTCAGTTCTACAGGTCCGAAAGCATGAATTACAACTGGAGCTGGAGCGTCTTCCTGGAGATGTCGCCTGACGGCGTGCATACCTTCCTGCAGACCATCCTGATCGGCGTGGGCTGGACCCTGGCGCTGGCGCTGACGGCATGGGTGTTCTCCCTGCTGCTCGGTTCCTGTCTGGGCGTGCTGCGCACCGCGTCGTCGCGCCTGGCCAATGCCGTGGGCGCGACCTATGTCGAGGTTTTCCGCAACGTGCCGCTGCTGGTGCAGATGTTCCTGTGGTATTTCGTGCTGCCCGAGCTGCTGCCGCACGCCTGGGGGCTGGCGATGAAGCAGATGCCGCAGCCCTGGGGGCAGTTCGTGCCGGCGGTGCTGTGCCTGGGCTTCTACGGTTCGGCGCGGGTGGCCGAACAGTTGCGCGCCGGCATCCAGTCGCTGCCGCGCGGCCAGTTCCAGGCCGGCACGGCGCTGGGCTTGACCGAAGTGCAGGTGTACCGCTACATCATCTTGCCCGAGGCCTACCGCATCGTGCTGCCTCCGCTGACGTCCGAGTTCATGGGCACGATCAAGTATTCGTCGGTGGCGCTGACCATCGGCCTGCTGGAGCTGACGGGCCAGTCCCGTTCCATGGCGGAATTCAGCTTCCATATCTTCGAGGCCTTCTCGGCCGCGACGGTTATCTACCTGATCCTGAACGGCATTGTCGTGCTTGGCATGCGCATGCTTGAACGCCACGTGGCGGTCCCCGGCCTGATCGGCGCGGCGGCCAAGAACGGGCGCTAGGAGCAGCCATGGGCAAATTCGATTTCGACGTCATCGGCAGCGCGCTGCCGTACCTGTTCCAGACCGGCATGACCTTCACGCTGACCCTCACGCTGCTGGCAGCGGTGATGGGGCTGGCGCTGGGCACCCTGCTGGCGATGATGCGGCTGTCCCGCTACAGGATCCTGTCGGTGCCGGCGGGCATCTACGTGAACGTGATGCGTTCGGTACCCCTCTTGCTGGTGATCTTCTGGTTCTACTTCCTGGTGCCGTACATCGCGGCCTGGATCGTCGGTTCGCCCACGCCGCTGCGCGTGGGGGCGTTCAATTCGGCAGTGGTCACGTTCACGCTGTTCGAGGCCGCGTACTTCTGCGAAATCATGCGCGCCGGCATCCAGTCGATTGCGCGCGGCCAGGTATCGGCCAGCATGGCGCTGGGCCTGAACCACTGGCAGGGGATGCGCTACGTGATCCTGCCGCAGGCCGTGCGCAACATGGTGCCGGCGCTGCTCACGCGCGTCATCATCCTGTTCCAGGACACCTCGCTGGTATATGTGCTGTCGCTGACGGACTTCCTGGGCGCGGCGTCCAAGATCGGACAGCGCGACGGCCGGCTGGTGGAACTCTATCTCTTCGTGGCGGTGGTGTATTTCGTGATCTGCTTCACGGCATCCCGCCTGGTCAAACGGCTGGAAAAGCGCGTCCGGGTGCTGCGCTAGGCGCCCCGGGTTATCCACAGGTCCAACGATGCAACTCTCTTCGAAACCCCCGATGATCGAGATCCGCCAGGTCAGCAAATGGTATGGCGCCTTCCAGGTGCTGGACGACTGCACCACCACCGTCGGCCGCGGTGAAGTCGTGGTGGTGTGCGGCCCGTCGGGCTCGGGCAAGTCCACCCTGATCAAGACCGTGAACGCGCTGGAACCCTTCGAGAAGGGCGAGATCGTCGTCAACGGCATTGCGGTGGGCGATCCCCGCACCAACCTGCCCAAGCTGCGTTCGGTGGCCGGCATGGTGTTCCAGCACTTCGAGCTGTTCCCGCACCTGACGGTGACGGAAAACCTGTGCCTGGGCCAGGTCAAGGTCTTGAAGCGCGGCAAGGACGAGGCCCGCGCGCGGGCGCTGACGTTGCTTGAACGCGTGGGCCTGTCGGCGCACAAGGACAAGCACCCCGGCGAACTGTCGGGCGGCCAGCAGCAGCGCGTGGCGATTGCCCGCGCGCTGTCGATGGACCCGGTCGTGATGCTGTTCGACGAACCGACCTCGGCGCTGGACCCCGAGATGGTCAACGAAGTGCTGGACGTGATGACCGACCTGGCCGGCGACGGCATGACGATGATGGTGGTGACCCACGAAATGGGCTTTGCCCGCCGCGTCGCCGACCGTGTGATCTTCATGGACGGCGGCAAGATCGTCGAAGACTGCGTCAAGGACGAGTTCTTTGGCAACGTCGATGCGCGCGCACCCCGCACGCGCCAATTCCTTTCCAAAATTTTGCAGCACTGATCGTCATGACCCAGCGGATCTCCGTCGACCCTTCCCGCGCACTTGTCGACCTGCGCAGCGACACGGTGACCCAGCCCACCGCCGAGATGTACGAGCGCATGCGTACGGCGCCCATCGGCGACGACGGGCTGGATGGTGACCCCAGCGTGCGTGCGCTGGAAGCCCATGTCGCAGCGTGCCTGGGCAAGGAAGCCGGCCTGTTCGTGCCCAGCTGCACCATGGCCAACCTGCTGGCCGTGCTTGCGCAGACGCAGCGCAATGAACAGGTGGTGCTGGAATCGGCCGCGCACATGTATACGTCGGAGCGAGGCGCGGCGACCTTCACCGGCCTGTTCTACCAGGGCGTGCCCGGCACCGACGGCGCCATGGACCTGAACCGCCTGGAGGACGCGCTGCTGTCCGGCGGCCACAAGCTCAAGACCTCGCTGGTGGCGATGGAGACTTCGCACAACAACGCCGGCGGCACGGTGCTGCCGCTGGACCACATGCAGGCCGTCCATGGCCTGGCGCACGCGGGTGGCATCGCGGTGCACCTGGACGGCGCACGCCTTTTCAACGCCGCGGTGGCGCTGGGCGTAGAACCCATCGAGATCGCGCGCCATGCCGACACGGTGTCGCTGTGCCTGTCCAAGGGCCTGAGCGCACCGGTGGGCGCGGTGCTGTCGGGGCCGCGCGCGGTGATGACGCGGGCACGCACGCTGCGCCGCATGTTGGGCGGCACGCAGCGCCAGGCCGGCATCATGGCCGCGGCCGGGCTGGAAGGCGTGCAGCACATGGGCGCCCGTCTGGGCGAAGACCATGCTCGCGCGCGCCGCTTGAGCGACGGGCTGAACCGGCTGGACCCGGTGCTGTCGGCGACGGTGCCGCAGACCAACATCGTGCAGGTCGAGACGGCCGATACCGGGATGACCAACGCGCACTGGGTGACGGCGCTGGAAGCGGCGGGCCTGTTGACCCGTCCGTGGGGCCGCACGCGGCTGCGCTGCGTGACCCACCGGCACATCGATGACGCGGGCATCGATGCTGCGATCGAGGCGTTCAAAAAGGTGCTTTCCAGCCGTTGAAATGGCCTTGGGAGGGGGCCGGCGATGCGATAATGACGCATGTCCGCGACCCACCTCTCCAGGAAAGATTATCTCTGCGCTTTGGCGGTAGTGGTGATCTGGGGCCTGAACTTCGTCGTCATGAAGTTCGGCCTGAAAGGCCTTTCTCCCATGATGCTCGGCGCGCTGCGGTTTGCGCTGGCGGCATTTCCCCTGGTGTTGTTCGTGCGGCCGCCGCGCCTGCCGTGGCACTGGATCGCGGCCTACGGGCTGGTGCAGGGGCTGGGCCAGTTCGGCCTGCTGTTCACGGCACTTGAATTCGGCATGCCGGCGGGCATGGCCTCGCTGGTGATCCAGACCCAGGCGTTCTTCACCCTGCTGCTGGCCGCGCCCGTGCTGCACGAGCGCGCACGGCGCCACCACTGGATCGGGCTGGGCGTGGCCGCGCTGGGGCTGGCCGTCATTGCCGCCGGCCGTGGCGAGGGGCCGGGCCAGATGACCATGCTGGGCTTCACCCTGACGCTGGGGGGCGCCTTCATGTGGGCCGTGTCGAACATGATCGTGCGGCTGGCCAGCCGCAAGTCGCCGGGCTACGACCCCTTTGCCTTCATTGCCTGGAGCAGCGCCGCGCCGGTGCTGCCCTTCCTGGCGCTGGCGGTATGGGCGGATGGCTGGGAACCGGTGGTCGGCATGATCACCGGCATCGGCTGGAGCGAGGCGCTTTCCGTGCTGTACCTGGCGGTGTTGGCGACGCTGCTGGCCTACACGCTATGGACGCAACTGCTGACGCGCCACCCTGCGGCCAAGATCGCGCCGTTCTCGTTGCTGGTGCCGGTGGTGGGCCTGTGGGCAGCGTCGGCGGCCTTTGGCGAGCAACTGCAACCCCTGCAATGGCTGGGGGCGGGCGGCGTGCTGGCGGGGCTGATCATCAACCAGATTGGCGGGCGCTGGCTGCGCAATCGCTGACCGCCCACGTTTGCCGCCGTCCCGGTGCGGCTCTCGTGCCGGACTCATCCTTTTTCCCCGCGTTCTCCACCCCGCTTTCGGATGACGGCGGGGCCGTCGGCCGGGCAGCGTCTACAGCTGTTCGAAATGGGCGTAGCGCTTGTCGGTGAATTCCCGGCGCGTGATGATCTCGGCCACATAGGCGCCCGGCGGGCCCCGGCGCAGCCATTCCAGCATGTGATCCACCTGGTCGGGCGTGCCCTGGACCAGGGCTTGCACCGTGCCATCCAGCATGTTCTGCACCCATCCCCGGGCGCCCAGCAGGTGCGCGCGCCGCACCGCGGCATGGCGGTAGCCCACGCCCTGGACGGTGCCGCTGACGGTGACGTGGACGGTTTCGATATGGCTGTCGGAATGAGGGTCTTGCATGGAAATTTCCTTCGGATGATGCGCCGCGGCGCACCGGAGCATTAGGCGCTTCCGGCTACAGCGGATGGTCGATAGGCCCTCTGGGCATCGAAGCGATACGTTAGAGCACATGTCAAAACGTGCCAACGGGATCACCCGCAAGCAAAGCTTGGAGAAGCCATTATGGAAGAGACCAGTTTGTTGTCGGAAGCAGAAACAGCGCGTTATCGAAGCCAGGGCTACCTAGCCCTGCCGGACATGTGCCCACCCGACGAGGTGGGATATATCCGGCGTACGCTGCTGGAACTGTTCGCGAACAAGACCGGATACAACGAGGGGGCTCAATACGACTTCATCAGCCGTGATGACCCATCCAAGCCGGCCAAGTTTCCCAGTTTGCACGATCCGCGCCATTATGCCCCGGGGCTGCTGAAGACCAGCTATCACGAGCGCACGCTGGAACTGGCGCGCCAGTTGCTGGGCGAGGATGCCGCGCTGTACGGCGAACATGCGCTGCTCAAGCCGGCGCTGAATGGTCCCGAAACGCCGTGGCACCAGGACGAGGCGTTCCGCTCGCCCGACTTCGTCTACAACGAACTGAGCATCTGGCTGGCCTTGCAGCCGGCCACGCTGGAAAACGGCTGCATGCAGTTCATTCCCGGGTCGAACAAGGGGGAGGTGCTGGAGCATCGTTCACCGGGCGGCGACAAGACCCTGCATCCGCTGGAATGCTGCGCCGACTTTCCGCGCGACCAGGCCGTGGCCGAACCGCTGCAGCCGGGCGGCTGCACGGTGCACGATGCGCGCACGCTGCATTTCACGGGGGCCAACACCTCGCCCCAGCCGCGGTTGGCGTACATCCTCATCTACAACACGCCGCCGGTCTACAAGCCCGGACGGCGTGAATTCCCGTGGCTGGAGGGGCGCTGGACCGACAGCCAGACCCGCAAGAAGGAATGGCACCGCCGGGGCGGCCTGGCGGTGGATGTGCTGCGGCGCCTGCCGGGGGCGCGCCTGACCAGCCCGCGGTGGGTGGCATGGGCCACGATCCGCGCGGTCAGCAAGGTCTGGCCGCGCTAGCGGCGAGCGTGCAGCAGGGCCCGGGCGAGGCCCGTACGCAGGGGGAAACCGGGGCCGGCAAGGGGCGCTTGCCGGCCCCGGCGCGTATACTGGGCGGCGCCGCAGGGCGTCGCCGCCTTGCGCGAACGGCGAATGCGCATTGGCGCGCGGGGCGTTCGCGCAGCAGGCCGGCCGCTCTGGGAATGCGTCCCTCTTCTCCCAGAAAAATAACCATGACCGCTAATCTCTCCACGATCACCTGCATCGAAGACCTGCGCGCGATTGCGCAAAAGCGCGTGCCGCGCATGTTCTACGACTACGCCGATTCGGGCGCCTGGACGGAAGGTACGTACCGTGCCAACGAAAGCGATTTCCAGAAGATCAAGCTGCGTCAGCGCGTGGCCGTGAACATGGAAGGCCGCTCGCTGCGCACGACGCTGGTGGGACACGACGTGGTGATGCCGCTGGCCATTTCGCCGACGGGCCTGACGGGCATGCAGCATGCCGACGGCGAGATCCTGGCGGCCAAGGCTGCGGCGGAATTCGGCGTGCCGTTCACGTTGTCGACGATGAGCATCTGTTCGCTCGAAGACGTGGCCGCGGCCACCGGCAAGCCGTTCTGGTTCCAGCTCTACGTGATGCGCGACCGCGAGTTCGTGGCCAACCTGATCGACCGCGCCAAGGCGGCCGGCTGCACGGCGCTGGTGCTGACGCTGGACCTCCAGATCCTGGGGCAGCGCCACAAGGACATCAAGAACGGGCTGTCGACGCCGCCCAAACCCACGATCCGCAACCTGATCAACCTGGCGACCAAGCCGCGCTGGTGCATGGGCATGCTGGGCACCAAGCGCCGCACGTTCGGCAACATCGTGGGCCATGCCAAGGGCGTGAGCGACCTGTCGTCGCTGTCGGCCTGGACGGCCGAGCAGTTCGATCCGCGCCTGAGCTGGGACGATGTGGAATGGATCAAGCAGCGCTGGGGCGGCAAGCTGATCATCAAGGGCATCCTTGATGTCGAGGATGCGCAGTTGGCGGCCAACAGCGGGGCCGATGCGCTGATCGTCAGCAACCATGGCGGGCGTCAGCTGGACGGCGCGATGTCGTCGATCGCGGCATTGCCGGGTATTGCGGATGCGGTGGGCTCGAAGATCGAAGTCTGGATGGATGGCGGGGTGCGTTCCGGCCAGGACATCCTGAAGGCCGTGGCGCTGGGCGCGCGGGGGGCGATGATCGGGCGGGCGTTCCTGTACGGCCTGGGCGCCTATGGGCAGGACGGCGTGCGTCGGGTGCTTGAGATCCTGTACAAGGAAATGGATACGACGATGGCGCTGTGCGGGCGTCGCAGCATCGATGTCGGGGATCGGAGCATCTTGCTGCCTGGGACCTATCCGGTCTGAGTTCTTTTGGGCTGTCTAGGCCGGGGGAGTCGCTGAGCGCGACTTGCTCGGCCTTTGTTTTTTGCTGGCGGGGATTGCTTCGTAGGCCGCCCGGTGCGGAGAAATGGGGCGCTGCGAGGCCGGGGGGGGAGAGGGTTGCGTCGCCCGCTCAGACCGGCCGCGCGGGCGGCCGGGTCTGAGCTTACGCAGTGTGCTGGGTCCTGGCGCGGTTCGCTGCGCGCTTGCGGGGCGTTGCTTCGCTTGCCCTCATTCGCGGTTGCCCGTGCCCAGGAACTGGCTGGGGCGGCGTAGCGCGGGGTCGAAGGGGTTGAGTTGGGCGCTGATGCCGGCGGCTTCGCGGCGCAGGATTTCTACGATCAGGGGGAGGCGTTCGTCGCTGATGCGTTCGACGGGGGCGGCGACGCTGAGGGCGGCGACGGTGACGCCGTTGGGGTCGTGGACCGGGACGGCGAGGCCGGCGATGTTGGGGAAGACGCCCTGCCCTTTGCTGCGGGCGTATTGGAGTTCCAGGCATTCCTTGATGCCGACGCGCATCGAGATTTCGTCGACAAAGCCCAGGTGGTGCAGGCGCGGGATGTTGAAGCGCAGGACTTCTTCGCGTTCGGCGGGGGGCAGGTTGGCGAGCAGGACGAGGCCGCCCTGGCCCAGGCCCAGGGGCACGCGGCCGCCGATGTCGCCGGTATGTGAACGCACCGGGAAGGCGCCGTCGATGCGGTCCAGGCAGACGGCGTCAAAGCCGCTGCGTACCAGCAGGAAGACGGTGTCGTTGAGCATGCCGCACAGGCGCAGCATGGCGGGGCGGTAGATCGAGCGCAGGGTGGACTGGTGGTTGCCGGCGGCGGCGGCCAGCGAGAAGAAGGCGACGGTGAGTTGGTAGCCCTTGCTTTGGGCGGGTTGCTCGACCATGCCTTCCTGCACCAGCCCTTGCAGCACGCGGTGGACGGTGGCCTGGGCTTGGCCGGTGCGGGCCGCGATGTCGGTCAGGCGCAGTTTTTCGCCCTTGGCGTCGGCCAGTACGCGCAGGACGGCAAAGGCGCGTTGCAGGACGCCCTGGCCGCCGGCGTCTTCGCTGGTTTCTGATTTCTTCATTATCCAATTCCGATAATCAAAATATATAGCTGTATTTTTATCAGTAAATTCGGTTAGACGGAAATAACTTTAAGAAAATTCGATTCTTCGGAAAACCCTAATTGACCGCCCTTTTCGGCGACTCCTAGACTGCCTCATCGAATGCGCGGTGGTGTCCGGCTGGGCCGGCGGGTCCGCGCACCGCTCCATATCGGGCCACGGGGTTGGACTATGTCATTTTTGCGGTTGGATAACGTCTCGAAGAATTACGGCGACCTGCGGGTCGTGTCGGATCTGAACCTGGCGGTCGAGAAAGGGGAATTCGTGTCGTTGCTGGGGCCGTCGGGCTGCGGCAAGACGACCACGCTGCAGATGATCGCGGGCTTTGCCGACGTGACGCGGGGCGCGATCACGCTGGATGGCCGCGACATCACGCATGCCAAGCCCAACACGCGCGGCCTGGGCATCGTGTTCCAGAGCTATGCGCTGTTTCCGCACCTGACGGTGGCGGACAACGTGGCCTTCGGGTTGAAGATGCGCAAGGTGGAGCGCGCCGAGCGCCTGGAGCGGGTGCGCGATGCGCTGGCCCTGGTCAAGCTGGACAAGCACGCGGACCGCTTTCCGCGCGAATTGTCGGGCGGCCAGCGTCAGCGGGTGGCGCTGGCGCGTGCGCTGGTGATCCGCCCGCCGGTGCTGCTGCTGGACGAGCCGCTGTCCAACCTGGACGCCAAGCTGCGCGAAGACATGCAGTTCGAGCTGCGCAGTATTCAGAAGAAAATCGGCACGACCACGGTGATGGTGACGCACGACCAGGCCGAGGCCCTGTCGATCAGCGACCGGGTGGTGGTGATGCAGGATGGCCGCGCGACGCAGGTGGATGCGCCGTACCGCATGTATGAGCATCCGCAGACCGAATTCATCTCGCGCTTCGTGGGCAAGACCAATCTGCTGCCGGGCCGCGTGACGCGATGCGGCGAGCAGGCCGAAGTGGAAACCGGCGCGCTGCGTGTGCTGGTCGATGGCACGGGCCTGCGTCATGGCGACAGCGTGCAGCTGTCGTTGCGGCCCGAAAAGCTGGTTCCCGTGGCGGCCGGCCAAGGCAAGCTGGCCTGTGTGGTCAGCACGCGCTATTTCCTGGGCAGCCAGTGGATGTATGACCTGGATTCGCCGGTGGGGGCGCTGACGGTGCTGACGCCCAACGACGGCCGCCGGCCGCACGAAGATGGCGACGCCATCGGGCTGGACTGGGCCGAGGGTGTGTTGCGTGTGCTGCGCGCGCCGGCCGTGCCCGAAGAGGCCTGACATGACGACGCTGACCCAACCCGGCGCCGCCAGCGCGCCCAAGCCGCGCACCGATGGTCTCCTGGCCATCCTGGGCTCGATTCCGCTGGCGATCGTGTTCCTGACGCTGGTCTTGACCCCGCTGGCGCTGACGTTCGTGCTGTCGTTCCGGCCGTTCGACTACGGCGCGGGCATCCTGCCCGGGCACACGTTCGAGCACTACCTGGCGGTGGTGACCGACAGCTATTTCCTTGAGATCTTCTGGCGCACGTTCTGGATCGCGGGCGTCACCACCTTGATCTGCGTGCTGATCGGCGCGCCCGAAGCCTACATCCTGTCGCGCATGGGCAAGCCGTGGCGCTCGATCTTCCTGTTGGTGGTGCTGTCGCCTTTGCTGATCTCGCTGGTGGTGCGCGCGTTCGGCTGGAGCATGCTGCTGGGGCCGGGCGGCGTGATCGGCCGCGCGGCGGCGGCGGTGGGCCTGGGGCCGCTGCTGTACACGCCCACTGCCGTCATCATCGGCCTGGTGCACGTGATGCTGCCGTTCATGGTGATTCCGGTGTGGACGTCGTTGCAGAAGCTGGATCCGGCCGTCGAACACGCCGCGCTGTCGCTCAATGCCTCGCGCTTTCAGACGCTGCTGCGCATCGTGCTGCCGCAGGCGATGCCCGGCATTCTGTCGGGCAGCCTGATCGTGTTCGGCCTGTCGGCCAGTTCGTTCGCGATTCCCGCGCTGCTGGGCGGACGCCGCCTGAAGATGGTGGCCACGGTGGTGTACGACGAGTTCCTGACCGAGCTGAACTGGCCGCTGGGCGCGGCCATCGCGATCGTGCTGCTGGTGGTCAACGTGATCATCATGATGGCGTACAACCGCGTGGTGGAACGCTCTTACCGCCGCAGCCTGGGCTGAAGGGGACACGATCATGCAGAAGAACGGTCCCATCGCGCTGGCGTTCAATTTCCTGGTGGTGGCGTTCGTGCTGGCGCCGCTGGTCATCGTGTGCCTGGTGGCGTTCACGCCCGAGTCGACGCTGACGGTGCCGACCACGCAGTTCTCGCTGCGCTGGTTCCGCGCAGTGTTCGAGCACCCCAATTTCATGCAGGCTTTCCAGAACAGCCTGTGGCTGGCGTTCCTGTCGGCCAGCATCGCCGTGTGCCTGGCGGTGCCGGCGGCGATTGCCATCACGCGCTACCGCTTTCCGGGGCGCGATGCGCTCAATGGACTGTTCCTGTCGCCGCTGATGATTCCACACCTGGTGCTGGGCGTGGCGCTGCTGCGCTTTTTTGCGCTGCTGGGCATGACGGGCAGTTTTCCGTGGCTGGTGTTCAGCCACGTCGTGGTCATCACGCCCTACGTGATGCGGCTGGTGATCGGCGCGCTGGTGGGCTTTGACCGTTCGATCGAGCACGCGGCGCTGTCGCTGGGCGCCAGCCGCGCCACGGTGTTTTTCCAGGTGACGCTGCCGCTCATCATCCCCGGCGTGTCCGGCGGCTGGCTGCTGGCGTTCATCAACAGCTTCGACGAACTGACCATGTCGGTGTTCATCACCGCGCCGTCGACCATCACGCTGCCCGTGCGCATGTACATGTATGCCACCGAATCGATCGACCCGATGATGGCCGCCGTGTCGGCCCTGGTCATCGGCCTGACCGCGGTGACCATGCTGCTGCTGGATCGCGCCTACGGGCTGGACCGGGTGCTGGTGGGGCAGAAATGAATTCCAGGCCGGACGCGGGACGGGAGGCCCGGGAACCATGGCAATACTGAAACGGCTGGCCGAGACGGCCCGGCCCCCCGTGGCGTTCACGCTGGACGGCAAGCCTTGCGTGGCTCTGGCCGGCGACACGGTGCTGACGGCGGTGCTGACCCAGGCCGAGCGCCTGCGCTTGTCGGAATTCGGCGGCGCGCCGCGCGCCGGGTTCTGCATGATGGGCGCCTGCCAGGATTGCTGGATGCAGCGTGAAGACGGCACCCGCCTGCGCGCCTGCTCCACCTATATCGAACCGGACATGCGCCTGCGCAGCAGCGCGCTGCTGCCGGCCGCGGTGCCGGGCACGCTGGCCGCGGCCTGGCCCGAGGGCGACGCGCCATGAGCATCATCCTGCCCGTGATCGTGGGGGCCGGCCCGGCCGGCGTGCGCGCGGCCCAGGCGCTGGTCGCGCAGGGCTTGCGGCCCGTGGTGCTGGACGAGGCGCCGCGCGCCGGCGGCCAGATCTACCGCCAGCCGCCGCCGGGCTTTACGCGGCCCAAGAAGGCGCTGTACGGCTTCGAACACCGCAAGGCCGATGCCCTGCACCGCCAGATGGACGAACTGCTGCCGCGCATCGACTACCGGCCCGGCAGCCTGGTCTGGAACGCCGAAGGCAAGGTGCTGGATGTGCTGCAAGACGGCGCCAGCGCGCCGGTGCCCTACACGCACCTGATCCTGGCTACCGGCGCCACCGACCGCGTGCTGCCCTTTCCCGGCTGGCTGACGCCGGGCGTCTATACCCTGGGCGGCTCGCAGGTGGCGCTGAAGCACCAGGGCTGCGCCATCGGCTCGCGCGTCGTGTTCCTGGGCACCGGCCCGCTGCTGTATCTGGTGGCCTACCAATACGCCAAGGCCGGCGCGAAGGTGGCCGCGGTGCTCGATACCTCGCGCTTTGCGGACCGCCTGGCTGCCCTGCCCGGCCTGCTGCGCGCGCCAGACCTGTTGGCCAAGGGGCTGTATTACCTGGCGTGGTTGCGCGCGCATGGCGTGCCGTTGAAAAGCGGCGTGCGGCCGGTACGGGCCGAAGGCGACGCGCGGGTCACCGGCCTGGTCTATCGACAGGGTGAACATCAGCACCGTATCGACTGTGATGCGGTGGGCTACGGCTTGTCCCTGCGGTCCGAAACGCAACTGGCCAGCCTGGCGGGCTGCCAGTTCGACTTCCACGCCCGCGACCGCAACTGGACGCCGCGGCGCGATGCCGCCGGGCGCAGCAGCGTTGCCGGCGTCTACGTCGCGGGCGATGGCGCGGGCATCAGCGGCGCCGACGCGGCCGAGCTGGCCGGCGAACGCGCCGCGCTGGCATTGCTGGAGGATGCGGGTTATCCACAGCCCGGCGGCCGCGCGCGCCAACTCGAAGCCCGCCTGGCCGCCAACGGCCGCGTGCGCGATGCGCTGGAACGCGCGTTTCCGTTTCCCGACGACTGGGCGGCCGACATCGCCGATGACACGGTGGTGTGCCGCTGCGAGGAAATCACCGCGGGCACGATGCGTGCCGCCATCCACACCACCGGCGCGCGCGAATTGAACCGTCTGAAAGCGCTGACCCGCGTAGGCATGGGCCGCTGCCAGGGCCGCATGTGCGGCGCGGGCGCCGTCGAAGTGCTGGCGCATGCCTGCGGCGCGCCGCCCGACGGCGTGGGCCGCTTGCGCAACCAGCCGCCCGTCAAGCCCATCCCGGTGGACATCGTCTGCCTGGATCGTTCCGGACGGGCCGCGCCATGATCGAACGCATCGACACCGAAGTCGCCATCATCGGCGGCGGCATCGTCGGCGGCAGCGCCGCGCTGTTCCTGCGCCGCCTGGGCCTGCCAGTGGTGCTGCTGGAAGCCGCGCTGTGCGGCGCCCGCGCCAGCGGCGTGAACTACGGCGGCGTGCGCCGCCAGGGCCGCGGGCTGGAACAGATGCCCCTGGCCCGCCGCGCGCACGAACTCTGGGGCCAGTTACCGCAACTGATCGGCATCGATGGCGAATACGTGCGCTCCGGTCATTTGAAGCTCGCCTGTTCCGAGGCCGACCTGCAAGCCCTGCACGCCTATCGCGAACAGACCCGCGGCTTTGGCATGAACCTGCAGATGCTGGACCGGCGTGCGCTGGCGCGCCGCTTCGGCTGGCTGGGTGAACAGGTCGTGGGCGGCTCGCTCTGCCCCGACGACGGCCACGCCAATCCGCGGCTGGTGTCGCCGGCCTTTGGCCGCGCGGCGCGCGCGCTGGGGGCGGACGTGCGCGAAGGCGCCGCCGTCATCGAAGCCATTCATGATGGCGACCGCTTCGTGCTGCGCGCGGGTGAACTGGAAGTGCGCGCGCGCTTTCTCCTGAACTGCGCGGGTGCCTGGGCCGGCCGCTTCGCCCAGGGCTTTGGCGAAACCGTGCCCGAAACCTCGATCCATCCGCTCATGATGGTGACCGAGCCCCTGCCCCTCTTCATGGACGTCAGCCTGGGCATGCAGGGCGGCGGCATCTATGCACGCCAGGTGGCGCGCGGCAACTGCGTCATCGGCGGGGGCCGCGCGGTCGCGTCCGGCCCCGACTACGCCCGGCCCGGCCGCGACGCCACCGGCCCGCTCCTGGCCAACGCGCAGCGCCTGTTACCCGCACTGCGCGGCGCCCAGGTCATCCGCTTCTGGACCGGCGTCGAAGGCAACATGCCCGACCACAACCCGGTGCTGGGCCCCAGTGCCACCGTGCCGGGCCTGTTCCATGCCTTCGGCCTGTCGGGCGCGGGCTTTCAGATCGGCCCCGCCGTGGGCGAAGTGCTTTCCGAACTGGTCGTGCACGGCCGGTCTTCCATTCCCATCGATGCCTTCGGCATTGGACGATACACGGGGGCCGCTCACGGCGCCGTGCCTCGGTTGGGGCCTGTTCGTGAGCAAACGCTGGAGTCACCATGATGGACAAGAAACAGGGCGGCAAGGGCCGCCTGCACAAGGGGAAGTGGCTGCTGGGCGCTGCATTGGCCGCGTTGTCGGTCGGCGCCATGGCGCAGCAAAAGACGTTGTACGTCGGCATGAACGGCGGCGACATGGAGCGCGCCTTCACCCAGTACGTATTCCCCGATTTCGAGAAGGCCAACAACGTCAAGATCGTCGTCGTGCCCGGCACGTCCACCGACGTGCTGGCCAAGGCCCAGGCCTTCAAGGACAAGCCGCAGATGCACGTCATGTTCCTGGACGACGGCATCATGGCGCGCGCCATCTCCATGGGCCTGTGCGAACAGCTCAACGACGACCCGGAGCTCAAAGAGCTGTACCCCACCGCCGTCATGAAAGACCGCATGGCCGCCGGCATCGACATCGGCATGACCGGCCTGGGCTACAACACCAGGCTGTTCGCCGACAAAGGCTGGGCCCCGCCCACCTCGTGGATGGACCTGGCCGACCCCAAATACAAGGGCAAGGTCGTCTTCCAGTCTGCGTCCGGCAGCACCTTCGGCCTGCACGGCTTCCTGATGTTCAACCGCATCCAGGGCGGCACCGACCAGAACACCGAACCCGGCTTCAAGCAGTGGCCCGCCACCATCGGCCCCAACGTGCTGGAGTACATCCCCAACTCGGCCAAGCTGGCCGAAATGATCCAGTCCAACGAAGCCGCCATCTTCCCGCTGACCCCCACCGCCATCGCCCGCCTCAAAAAGCGCGACATTCCCGTGGAATACGTCCAGCCCAAAGAAGGCTCGGTCATCCTGATGGTCGGCGAATGCGTCATCGCCAAGAACAGCGAACCCGAACTGTCCCAGAAACTGGCCCTGTACCTGCTGTCTGCCCAGGCCCAGGCCAAGGCACTGGAAATGGGCGGCCATTTCCCGTCCAATAAGAACGTTCAGCCGCCGGCCGGCAACGAAGAAGCGCTCACGCGCTTCCAGGGCTACATGGCCAACGCCAAGATCCTGGACTGGGACCAGATCAACGCCACCCGTCCCGCCTTCAACGCGCGTTGGAACCGCACCGTCGAACGCTGACCAAAGGCGCGCCGCGCCGTCCCCACCG
>NZ_JCBANA010000023.1:0-86213 GCF_059760725.1 Achromobacter sp. 1014246743 | reverse complement strand
GCTTGGCACCCGCATCGGCCTCCTTGAGCACGCCGATGATTTGTTCTTCCGTGAATCGTTTCTTCATTGCCATTCCTTTGGGAACGGACTCTACATCGATTTCGTACTAATCACGGGGAGCAGGTCATCACTATTTCAAAGATCAAAAACGACTACTAGAGCACGACGGCATGACTCATCTCATGCGCCGGGATTGGGGCCCCAAGACCGAGCAAGCCGTACAAAACGTTATCAGGCTTCTACCTGTAGGGCACGGTGTTACTTACAGCCTTCAGGAAGGAGACGAATCCGTTTAAGACCGCGGTGCATTGAACGGCCGCTCCCGGCAAGATCGAACGTCCCTTCCGGGTCGAAATCGGCCTGTCGCCAACGCAGTCCAAGCCCGCGGAGGTCATGCAGCCCAGCGTATTGGGCGTGGCCGCATGGCCGATACCAGACCACGCCAGCAGTGTGCCGGACAAGCTCAGGTCGCCACGAGCAAGGGCTCCATGCCGAACAAATAGCGGCCCCGTTTGAAGTTGAGACACAAAATCAAACCTCCACAGACAGAACGCCTGCGATAGGCCACGCGGGGACTGACGCAAGTCACCAGACAGCGGCTCGAGGCCGGTTTTACGTGCGCTCACCCGCCTGAAGTTCCGAAATGCTCCCAGAAAATCACCTACATACGCGGACTGTTGCCATCGCAAGCTGTGATCCCTCCGTACCGTACCTACATGAAGGAATGTACGGTACGCAACTTTCCCAGGTACGACCGTACCTCGCTCGGAGCCGAGACCACCGACATCAGGTGAAGGTTCGGGCTGGTGAATTCCGCCTGGCAAGAGATAAGGTAGTCCCTGCCAAAGCCGAGATTGCTCCTCCCCTCTACTGCGCGCTAACCTCGTCGCGCCCCTATATCTCATGCGAGCGCCCCCGTGAAGAGTCCTGCCGACCATAAAGCCGATTTTGCGGAAAATGACGAACGATTTTTTCGACTCGTTCCTCCAACAGCGGACGAACTCACAGTAATACTGAAAGGCCACCTGCTAGTCGAGGAACAACTGCGCGCCATCACCCGTTCGTCAGTCGCCAACCCTCGCTACTTTGACGAAGCGAAGCTCACATTCTCTAATGCCTTGTGCTTGGCAAGAGCAGTCGCCGGACACTTTAATGAGGGCGCATGCTGGGTTGCTGCGGAGCAACTCAATACGGTTCGGAATAAGATCGCCCACAGAGCCGAACCTGGACCAGTCGCCGCACTCCTCGACAGGTTTTATTCAGTGTGCGAAGCGGAGAGCCGCTGGTCCGCCTGGTCTTCGGCACCGCGAAGCACAGCAAAGCTTTCCCAGTACATTTGTTGCGTCTGGGCCACCTTCGACGCGCTGCGAGCGGTTGTACAAGTTTGTACAAAAACCACGTCAGCATTGCGCCCACGCCCTTAAGTTTCCCCTGACAAAGTCAGCGCCACCTTATGGAAGCCCCGGCTATGCGTTCACCAGCCACTTCCCAACGGCCGCGCCCCCTCTTTTTACGTAGTCAATGCTGAAGGCCATAAGATCAGCGAGGTGGGCATCAATCTGTGCTTTCGAAATCCCTGGCTGCACGCCATAGATGGCGAAACTGACTTTGTCCGCGCTCCGGTTCAGCAAGATTTCTTGCAACATTGCAAGATTGCCGACCTTGAAGACTGACGGACGCCTATGCCGCCTTTCATTTATCCGATGCTCCACATGCTCGACCAACACACGGGATTCGCAATAAACAACTGACTTTAGTAGCTGGCAGGTGACTTCGTAGACGTCGTCAACACGGGCACCATTTGGTTCGCCCCCAGCTCCCTTGCAGTGATACAGACTCACGAGGACTCGGTCGTCTTCTTCTCGCGTGACCGCGACGTAGTCGGCGGCCTCCCCAGTCCTGTGGTCATATACGAGGACCTCGAGATTTTCCTTCGCCCTGATCCACAATTCCAAATGTCTGTGGACAGTCATTCGTTCGGGATCATCGGCGTCAAACTCTCTACCGATCTCGCAGCCATCCCACCCAGGGTTCTCGACGTCCTCATCAAGAAGCCGATTGCTGGCCAGCTTTGGAGGCGGGTAGCAGTTCACCCCTTCGAACGATGACTTGTCGGCTGCGTAAAAGATTGGAGGGTGCATAGAAAGCCACTGGTCAAAATCCAACCAGTCATCGTGCGTGCTAGATATTTCGACTTCCCAACCAGCGCCGCGCTGTCGAAACAATGCGCCCCCGGCTAAAGACATGCGGTAGGGCACCGCATCTGAGTCCGAGACGATTTCGAAATGCATGCCATCAGGTCCTGAGGCGAATGACGAGAGCTCTAGATCAGTGATTTGGCGATAGAGCCACTGCAGCTGCCCAACACGTCGATATCTCAACCGATGCGCCTGCTTGTAGGCATTGCGCGACCAACTTCCACCAATAACAACATCTGGGATTCGCCGCAACGTCCGCGAATGCTGGACGAGATCTAGCTGAGACTCTGCTAGCGTTTCGTCGCCATTCAAGCGATTGTTCAGCTTCGATATCCAGTCAAGGTATTGCGATATAGAGAGACGTTGATTGCTCCATATACGCGAGTTACTGCTTGCTCCGATGGTTTCACGCTCGCCATCTTCCAATCCACTACCAAAGTAATGTCCTTGTACGTAGGCGCGCCCATCGCCCGGCGTGACCGCTCGCTCAGCACGAGGTCCAGTTAGCATGCGATAGGATTCTGCTTGCGAATTTACGGCCGTGTTACGCAAGCCAACAGCGTAGAAGCGCATATCCGTAAGGCCGGCGCGCGCACGGATGGTCTCCTCGAAGCTCAAAGGTCTATGGTGATCCTTGGCCACGACCTGCATTAGTGCGATATATAAGCGATCTGTTCTACGAGTGGAGCCGATGAAGCACAATCGTGTAGCAGCGTTGTAGGCCAGCAGGAAAACGTCGTGTCGTACATTTACAAGCACGTCAGCAGTCGCCCAGTTCGGCGGCTCATTGTCGACGGTCAAAAGCAGTGTGATCAATCCATCATCCGAGATCCACTGCTTAGCCAAGTGAAGCCTTCGCCCTATCAATGCCTCAAACAAAGTGAAGTCCGGGGCCACGTCGCACTGAAAGATTCGAGCATGGGCATATAGCTCAAATGACATTGGCGACACGGCGTCGTAGTCCGAGACTGTCTGCCTCTTCGGCTTCAAGATCTCCAAGATTGATTCATCGGCAGCCCCTTCGGCGAGCTGACGCCTCGCCTCTTCGTCGATAAGGGAAGCGGTGTCCACTCCCTCTTGAAAGAGCCTTGCGGTGGCATCTTGCAGACGACTCACAGTCGACACTAAAGTAGCGTTGCCCGTGCGTTCATCGTTTGTTCGCGCGAACCGACCTATGAACTGTATCGTTGGAACTAGGGAGCGGTGCGGCGCATGGAGTGCTGCGATCTTCAGCTTTGGAAAGTCATAGCCCTCCCCGAACATGTCAACGCAGACTATTCCCTCCAGCTCCCCCTGGAGCAAGGAGACCTCCAGTTGCTCCTGCCTCCGTTTGGAAATTCCGCTGTCGATCGCTTCTACCCTCGCCCCCAGCCCGGCGTAAATCCCCGTCAGCTTCCTAGCAGCGGATATCGAGGATGCTCGCGCAAACAGTCGATGGTCGAATCCTTGCGCCTGATCTTCCCGCAGCTGTGCAATCGCCACCCTTGCGATGGAAAGGTCCACCTCGTCCTCATCGTGATCGTTATGCACAGGCGCTGGACGAAAGGAGACGCTCCCAAACGCTTGTTCGCGAGACGCCTTGGAAACTGGATAGCTATATGCCAGACGACCCGGAATTGCCTTTTTATCGCGCCTGAATGGAGTAGCCGTCAAGAAGACAAACTTGGCGCGGGAGTAGTGACCGAGATACGCACTCCAAGTGTCTGCTGGAGCATGGTGCGCCTCGTCAAAGATAATCAAATCAAATAGATCTGCGGGACTTACGGGCTCCAGGACCGGCGATGTGCTCGCTGGCGTGGACACGACCACATCGAAAGTTCGAAAGGCAAGCCATTCATCGGCGCTCAATGGCCTGCCCTTCTGTGGGTGTACATGAGGATTTCCTGCCTCCGCCGGTAAGACCTTGAGCTTGCGTAGCGTCGACAGTTCGCCGAAGTGAGCCGAGGTCTGTCGTCTCAGCACATCCGTGGGTTCCACCACCAGCACACGGTTTGAGCCCAACAAAAAAGGAAGCGCCATGATCACGGCAGTCTTCCCATATCCAGTCGGCAAAGACACTATGGCCGGCTCGTCGTAGACCGAAAAGTGGGCCGCCACTGAATGAAGAGCGCCCAACTGGCCTGGCCTAAAACCCGAGTTCGGACTGCTAATGGGTTTCAAAGCCAGCATGTGGCTATGTTCAATGAAGAAATCGGCCACGTCCCCCTCCCGGAATGAACTAGATGACCAATTGTTACTTCAAAGAACATAACAAGCCAGCCTAATTTTTGAGACCTACTCCGAATTATTGCCGCTTCAGGTCTGATGGTCTTCTTTATTGCGCCCTTCGGAACGAGCGATGTTATTCGCGACCCAAAGGCCGAATGCGATAACAGCCACAAGTACTCCGAGCATCACCGTAGTACCCAAGTCCATACGCTTTTCTCCACAAACACAGCCCTATCGGTACGCCTGATGATAGCAATCACCGCCGGATATGAACTGAGAATCCGCAGCGCAACGCAACATCGTTCGTAACAGGAAACCCGTTGGGATCCTGCTGGGTTCCTACTCGGTTAACCGCCGGTTCCCACATCAAAACCTAGAGCGGCACTCGACCAATTGGGTTCTGACACACGACGTAAAGGAGCGCGCTGTGCCCCAGCACAGTTGCTCAGATCTTGAGGTCCATGAGCGCCGCTGACACAGGATCCATGGCCCTCCTCATAGGAGAAATACCCACGAAGCGAGGGAAACTGAGAGCCTGTAGCGGAAACCCAGCAGGTTATGGCCAGGTTTTACTTTCGAACCCAGTGCAAACCGGATGCAAAGCTACCAATCCCAATCCCATTCCCAATCCCAAATCTTTTACTGGCTACGCCAGTGTCAACAGCGTCTGCGCCGCTGTCTGACCTGATAAGCCACAATAGTCCGGACCAATTCCAGATGGGACGCCCTCGTAGATGCAGTGATGGTCCTTAGACGCGTCCACAGCCCGCATGAGCGATCGAAACACTTCGGGTGACGGGGTAGCAGCCACATTAGAGTCATTGCAGCCCAGAGCGCGTTCTGCGCGGCCTCGCGCTCCGTTTCTGAAACGCGAGTCGAATCTCCGAATTTTTGCCTTGCAGGGTCTAGAAGACGGTTGGCGCCGTGCAAAAGAAAGTGGGCAAGTCGGAGGGTGTGGCCAGAATCCTGTATTGCACAATCCAACGACTCCGCTCGCTAGAACGTGAGACCGCCGAGCCAGCCTTCCCTTTTGTCCATGGCAAGAATCGATGCCCACCGGGGCGCCAAGCTTCCCCGCACATTCGGAATATTTGATAGGGGATTTTGATAGGGTGTTTGAAAAGGGCTTTGACTGATGGCGTCGACACTTGATCTCTACGCCAGCCAAGCACTCCGGATCTGTTCGATGGCCCACAACCGGACAGCCGCCCCGCTCCTCGCCCACCGTCAGTGAAGCTGGAACAATCAACGGCTCATGATGTTCCAGACGTACGTGACTGGGGTGGCAACTGTCCGGCGCCGGCGTCTCAAGGTGGGAGTTATTTTTGCAACGCCACGAGCCGGACTCTTTTGACTGGGAACTGTTTGCCAGGCCGAGATACTCAAATACCCTGTCGGCAATTCAAGCCACTAACTTCTCCGCGACATGAACCGCGCTTGGTCCAGCCATTGCCGACCTTTTTGCTGCGACCCACGTTCCGTGTTTCTGAGCAATAATCGCGCCCCACGCTCCTTCGGTGCAGCAGGATCCACCAAGGCCGCCCCCCCCCACGATTCACGAGTGCGGACGGTTGCGGCGGGGTGAAATCTACGGACCGGCGGACGAGATTCAGCGCCTCATACGCGGAATCGCGGCCAGCCCGGTGTCGACTTAGCGAAATAATCTGTTAGCCGCCTGAAAGACTCCGTGCCCTGTCGCAGCCACTCAGATATTGCGCTGGCAACTATATTGCGCTGGCAACTCCTACTTCCATTGTCGAAAGGGCACCCCTCGTATCAGTACTAGGTTAAAGGATGCCCTATCCCCTCATTCCCGTACTAGGCCAAGTCTCCGCAGTTCGGGTCGGATAGACCGTCGACTTTGATTTCTCTCAGCGCAGCTCAGAGCGCATTTGACACTGAGGTGTGCAGTATGGTCTCAGTGCAATGCACACAGCACATGCAGAGTACAGGCCGCGAGGATGGAAGGGCCGAGGGGTCGTAACGATTCAACTGTCGCGTGGTGCCGCCGATGCTCTGCGACCTGGGCTCGGAACTCTCGCTTTGCTGCCCCAGCACACACAGCCTCAGATGAAGGGGTTTGGCCTGCCCCAAGCGCAACAGTCCCCAGAACCCACCCAATTGGCCTGATGAGCCTAAAGTGCGGCGAGCTGCCCGCCCCCCCCAATCAAGCAGAGACCCGGCAAGTCCCGAGATGGGCTATTGCCACCGAGTGCACATCCTTGCCTTGATGCCGCCTGAACTTGCTCACCGCCAACTGCAAGTTCGTTGTCCCATATGTTGTCCCATATGCCGAGCAAAGAAAAAGGGTTAGCTCAACGACATTGAGCTAACCCTTTGATTTTATTGGTCGGGGCGGTGGGATTCGAACTCACGACCCTCTGCTCCCAAAGCAGATGCGCTACCAGGCTGCGCTACGCCCCGAGG
Organism: Achromobacter sp. 1014246743; assembly: GCF_059760725.1. Lineage (NCBI taxonomy): Bacteria > Pseudomonadati > Pseudomonadota > Betaproteobacteria > Burkholderiales > Alcaligenaceae > Achromobacter > Achromobacter sp. 1014246743. Next base: position 79,380 of record NZ_JCBANA010000023.1, on the reverse strand, counting down.
GTGGCAACTATACCAGATACCGACGCCCCCCAGAAACGCCGCTGCCCGCAAGAGGCCTGGCCAGGCCGGGCCGGGCAATCCCCTGATTGATACCTATATAGTTGAAGCATAAATTAAATTCGATCTTATAACGACATTCATCGGGAAAAACATGGCTACCGCCGCCTCATCTTCCGCCTGGGCCACGCCCTCGCGGACCACCTACACCGTGCTGTTCGTCTGCTGGCTGGCAATCCTGTTCGAAGGTTACGACGTGGGGGTGATGGGCGCGGTGCTGCCCGCCCTGGCCGACGACAAGAGCTGGAACCTGACGCCGATCCAGCTGGGCATGCTGGGCAGTTACGCGCTGGCCGGCATGTTCGTGGGCTCGTTCGCGGTGGGGACGCTGTCTGACCTGCTGGGGCGCCGGCGCATGCTGCTGGCCTGCGTCACGCTGTTTTCGCTGACGATGATCGGAGCGGCCTGGGCGCCCACGCCCACCTGGTTCGCGACGTTCCGCTTCATCGGCGGGCTGGGGCTGGGCGGCGTGATTCCGGTGGCGGCGGCGCTGACCATCGAATATTCCCCGCCGGCCAGGCGAGGCTTCAACTATGGGGTCATGTATTCCGGCTATTCGCTGGGCATCCTGTGTTCGGCGGCGGTGGCCATGGCGCTGCTGCAGCACTGGGGCTGGCGCTCGGTGATCCTGGTGGGCGCGGCGCCGCTGCTGCTGGTGCCGCTGCTGGCGCGCTGGCTGCCCGAGTCGCTGGAATACTTGCTGGCCAAGGGCGACGAAGCCGGCGCGCGCGCCATGGCCGATCGTCTTGGCATCGCGTCGCTGGATCCGTTCCGGCCGCGCGAAGTGACGGGCGAGAAAGCCACCTGGCGCGACGTGATGGCGGCGGTGTTCTCGCCACGCCACCTGCGCGCCACGCTGTGCTTCTGGGGCGCGTTGTTCCTGGGCATGATGCTGGTGTATGGCCTGAACACCTGGCTGCCGCAGATCATGCGCAAGAACGGCTATGACCTGGGGTCCAGCCTGTCGTTCCTGCTGGTGTTCAGCCTGGCGTCCGCCATTGGCGGCCTGGTACTGGGCCAGTTCGCCGACAAGACCGAGCCGCGCAAGATCGTCGCCCTGTTCTTCCTGGTGGGTGCGGTCGGCATCTACTGCCTGACCTACAACAATCCGCTGGTCGTGAATTACCTGTGGGTGGCGCTGGCCGGCGTGGGCAGCATTTCATCTTCGCTGATCCTGACGGGCTACCTGGCGGGCTACTACCCGGCGCATGCGCGCGGCGCGGCCACCGGCTGGGCGCTGTCGTTCGCCCGCATCGGCGCGATGAGCGGCCCCATCGTCGGCGGCTACCTCGCCAGCCTGCAACTGCCGCTGGCGTGGAACTTCATCGCCTTCTCGTGCGCAGCGGTGCTGGCGGCCGTGTTCGTGATCCTGATCCCCGGACGCTATGCGGGCGGCTCCCAGGCCCAGCCCGCCACCCGCCCGCAGACCCTGCAACAGCAGCGATCCTGAAAACGACAACGGCGCGCCTTGCGGGCGCGCCGTCCATGCCCCGGCCGTGCAGGCCGGTGCCCGATCAGCCGAAACGGCCGGTGATGTAGTCTTCGGTTTCCTTGCGCGACGGCTTCACGAAGATCTGGTCGGTCTGGCCGAATTCCATCAGCTCGCCCAGGTACATGTAGGCCGTGTAGTCCGAGCAGCGCGCGGCCTGCTGCATGTTGTGGGTCACGATGACGACGGTGTAGTCGTTCTTGAGTTCGGCGATCAGTTCTTCGATCTTGGCGGTCGAGATCGGATCCAGCGCCGAGCAGGGTTCGTCCAGCAGCAGCACTTCCGGCTTGATGGCCACGCCGCGGGCGATGCACAGGCGCTGCTGTTGGCCGCCCGACAGGCTGTTGCCGCTCTGGTGCAGCTTGTCTTTCACTTCGTTCCAGAGCGCGGCCTTGCTCAGCGCCCACTCCACGCGCTCGTCCATCTCGCCCTTGGACAGGCGTTCGAACAGACGCACGCCGAAGGCGATGTTGTCGTAGATGCTCATGGGGAACGGCGTGGGCTTCTGGAACACCATGCCGACCTTGGCGCGGATCAGCGAAATGTCGGTCTTGGCGGTGAGCAGGTTCTCGCCGTCCAGGATGATCTCGCCCTCGGCGCGCTGGCCCGGATACAGCTCGAACATGCGGTTGAAGGTACGCAGCAGCGTGGACTTGCCGCAGCCCGACGGGCCGATGAAGGCGGTGACCTTCTTCTCCTGGATCGACATGTTCACATTGCGGATCGCATGGAACTTGCCGTAGTAGAAGTTCAGGTTCTTGACCTCGATCTTGTTCTTGACGGCGGTAGCGGTGTTTTCCATTTGGTTTCCCTAGGTCCGGCGCGCCTGGCGCGCCGGCAAAGCGATCTTTACTTGCGGAACATGTTGCGGGCGAGGATGTTGATGCCCAGCACCAGCAGCGTAATCAGGGTAGCCCCGGCCCAGGCCAGGTCGTTCCAGTCCTTGAAGGGGCTGGCGGCGTATTGGTAGATCACGACCGGCAGGTTGGCCATCGGGCCGTTCATGTTGGTCGACATGAACTGGTTCGACAGCGCCGTGAACAAGAGCGGTGCGGTTTCACCCGAGATGCGGGCAATCGCGAGCAACACGCCGGTGATGATGCCGGTCTTGGCAGCGCGATAGCAGACCAGCGTGATCATGCGCCACTTGGGGCAGCCCAGCGCGGCCGCGGCCTCGCGCAGGCTGTTGGGCACCAGCAGCAGCATGTTGTCGGTCGTGCGCACCACCACCGGGATCACCAGGATGGACAGCGCGATGGCGCCGGCCCAGCCCGAGTAATGCCCCACCTGCGCCACGTACACGGCGTAGATGAACAGGCCGATGATGATGGACGGCGCCGACAGCAGCACGTCGTTCAGGAAGCGCGTGGCCGGCGCCAGCCAGCCGCGCTGGCCGTATTCGGCCAGGTAGGTGCCGGCCAGGATGCCGACCGGTGTGCCGATCAGCGTGCCCACGCCGGCCATCATCACGCTGCCGAAGATGGCGTTGATCAGGCCGCCGGTTTGCCCCGGCGGCGGCGTGATTTCGGTGAAGAGCGTGTACGACAGCGCCGGCGCGCCCTTCGTCAGCAGCGTCAGGATGATCCAGAACAGCCAGAACAGCCCGAACACCAGCGTGCCCAGCGAGATGGTCAGCATGATGCGGTTGACCACGCGGCGCCGGCGATACACGCCGTTCTGCATATTGAGTACGGATACAGCCATGTTCTTTTCCTTGGGCTCGCGGCGGGTCAGGTTTTCTTGCCTTCGCCGGCGGACAGGCGAACCAGCAGCATCTTGGCCAAGGCCAGCACGATGGTCGTGATCAGGAACAGGATCAGGCCCAGTTCCAGCAGCGCCGATTTCTGGATGCCGCCTGCTTCGTTGAATTCGTTGGCCAGGGCCGAGGCGATCGAGTTGCCCGGCGAGAACAGCGAGCCGGACCACTTGAAGGCGTTGCCGATCACGAAGGTCACCGCCATGGTTTCACCCAAGGCGCGCCCCAGGCCCAGCATGATGCCGCCGATGACGCCCGACTTGGTGAACGGCAGCACCACGCGCCACATCACTTCCCAGGTCGTGCTGCCCAGGCCGTAGGCCGATTCCTTCAGCATGGCCGGCACCAGTTCGAACACGTCGCGCATCACCGCCGCGATGAACGGGATGATCATGATCGACAGGATCAGCCCGGCGGTGAAGATGCCGATGCCGAACGGCGGCCCGGCGAACATCCCGCCGATGATCGGCACGCTGCCCAGCGTGGCGATCAGGAAGGGCTGCACATATTGCTGGAACACCGGCACGAAGACGAACAGGCCCCACATGCCGTAGATGATCGACGGGATGGCGGCCAGCATTTCGACGGCGGTGCCCAACGGGCGGCGCAGCCAGGTGGGCGACAGTTCGGTCAGGAAGATGGCGATGCCGAACGACACCGGCACGGCAATGATCAGGGCGATGGCCGAGGTCAGCAGCGTGCCGATGATGGGCACCACGGCGCCGTAGTTCTGCTTGACGGGGTCCCAGTCGTTCAGCCACAGGAACGACAGGCCGTACTTGGCCAGCGATTCGCGACTGCCGTAGATCAGGGAAATCAGAATCGCCGCCAGCAGGATGAACACCAGGAAGGCGAACAGGCGGGTCAGGTTCTTGAACAGCGCATCCATCAGCGCGTTTTTATTTTGCTTCATAGGCGAAGGCGTGCCGGTAGTCACGGAGTCCGCCACGCTGGGCGAAAGCGGCACACTATTATCCATTACCGCGCTCATGGATGGACTTTCCTTAGGAAACCTTGGGAGAAACTACGAGACGGTCCGGAAGATCCGCCCCGATTTCCAACCAACCGGAAACCGGGGCAGCGGACCGATGCGGGCGCGGGGCCAGGCCACCGCGCCCATCATCCACTTACTTCCAGACAGCCTTGCCGTCGGCGCTCTTGACTTCGCCCCAGGCAGCGCGGATTTCCTTGGTCACGGCTTCCGGCAGCGGCACGTAGTCCAGGGCTTCAGCCGACTTGGCGCCATTCTTGAAGGCCCAGTCGAAGAATTCCAGCACGGCCTTGCCTTGCGCCGGTTTGTCTTGCGACTTGTGCACCAGGATGAACGTCGCGGCGGTCACGGGCCAGGAATCGGCGCCCGGTTCGTCGGTCAGCACCACGCCCATGCCAGGCGCGCTCTTCCAGTCGGCGTTGGCGGCGGCAGCGGCGAAGGCCTTCTGTTCCGGCTGGACGAACTTGCCGTCCTTGTTCTGCAACTGCGTCCAGGCCAGCTTGTTCTGCTTGGCGTAGGCGTATTCCACGTAGCCGATCGAGTTCTTCAGCTGGCCGACGTAGGCGGCGACGCCTTCGTTGCCCTTGCCGCCTTGACCCACGGGCCACTTGACGGCCTTGCCTTCACCGACTTGTTCCTTCCACTCCGGCGACACCTTGGACAGATAGTTGGTCCAGCCGAAGGTGGTGCCCGAGCCGTCCGAACGGTGCACGACGATGATGTCGGCCGACGGCAGCTTCAGGTCGGGGTTCAGCGCCTTGATGGCGGCGTCGTCCCACTTCTTGATCTTGCCCAGGAAGATTTCGGCCAGGACCTTGCCCGACAGCTTCAGCTTGCCCGGTTCGATGCCGTCGATGTTCACCACGGCCACGGTGCCGCCGATGACGGCCGGGAACTGCAGCAGACCGTTCTTTTCCAGGTCAGCTGCCTTCATGGGATCGTCCGAGGCGCCGAAATCGACGGTCTTGGCGATGATCTGCTGCTGGCCGCCGCCCGAACCGATCGACTGGTAGTTGACCGCGTTGTTGGTGGCTGCCTTGTAGTCCGACGCCCACTTGGCGTAGACGGGGTACGGGAACGATGCGCCGGCGCCGGTCACGTCGGCGGCCTGGACGGCAAACACGGCGGCGCTCAGCGCGACGCCCAGGGAAACTTGTTTGAAGACACGTTTGAACATCTTGGTTCCTTCTGTGCTCGTTAGAGGAGTCTTGGCAGGCTTTCTACTGCCTGTCTTTCAGCGACCCTCGCATCTTAGAAGTCCAACGTGACAGGATAGTGACAGTCACATTCCCCCCCCCGGAGCGCTGCGCGCTTCCCCCCCAGGGGGGCGCCGGTGGCGGACCGGCGTAGCCGGATCCGCGCGGCCCTGCTTGGAAGGGATTGCCTCGAATGAGGCTTTTTGCTCGCGCGGGGAATGGGGGACGGTATGGCGTAGCCCCCCCCCCCCGCGGCTTGGCGGGGACGGGTGTCCCCTGCCCTGGGCTGGGGTTATACGCCCAGCTTCTGCATCAGGTACTGGTGCAGGTTGAACGGCTCGCGGCGGCTCTTGACGCGGACGTAGTCGCCGTCGGCCTGCTGTTGCCAGGCAAGCTGGTTGTCGCGCAGGGCGAAGGTGAAGGCTTCGTCGATGACGCGCTTCTTGAGCGACTTGTCGTAGATCGGGAAGGCGATTTCGACGCGGCGGAAGAAATTGCGGTCCATCCAGTCGGCCGACGACAAGTAGACGGTCTCGGCGCCTTCGGCGTAGAAATAGAACACCCGGGAGTGCTCCAGGAAGCGGCCCACGATCGAACGCACCCGGATGTTTTCCGACAGCCCCGGCACGCCGGCGCGCAGGGCGCAGACGCCGCGCACGATCAGGTCGATCTTCACGCCGGCCTGGCTGGCCTTGTAGAGTTCTTCGATGATCTGCTCTTCGAGCAGCGAGTTCATCTTGGCCATGATGCGCGAGCGCTTGCCGGCCTTGGCCGCGCGGGCCTCGGCGCGGATCAGCGCCACCATGCCGTCATGCATGGTGAACGGCGACTGCATCAGCGCCTTGAGCGAGCGGCGCGCCCCCAGGCCCGTCAACTGCGCAAAGACCTTGTCCATGTCCTCGCACAGCTTGGGATCGGCGGTCAGCAGGCCGAAATCGGTGTACAGGCGCGCGGTGCGCGGGTGGTAGTTGCCCGTGCCCAGGTGGGCGTACCGGCGCAGGCGGCCCTTTTCGCGGCGCAGCACCACGGCCATCTTGGCATGCGTCTTGTGCGCCACCACGCCGTACACCACGTGGGCGCCCACCTCTTCGAGCTTGGAGGCCCAATTGATGTTGGTCTGCTCGTCGAAACGGGCCATCAGCTCCACCACCACCGTCACTTCCTTGCCGGCGCGCGCGGCGGCCAGCAAGATCTTCATCAGCTCGGAATCCTCGCCGGTGCGGTAGATGGTCTGCTTGATGGCCATCACGTCCGGATCCAGCGCGGCGGCGGTCAGGAAATCGATGACGGGCTGGAAGGACTGGTACGGATGATGCAGCAGGCGGTCTTGTTCGGCCACGGCCTCGAACAGGTCGGACGGTTTGTCGCCCACCCGGTCGAACGGCGCCGGCAGCGGCGCACGGTAGTCGGGGAACAACAGGTCCGGGCGGTCGGGCGAGTTGCACAGTTGCATCAGGCGCGACAGATTGACCGGGCCGGGCACGCGATAGGTGTCTTCCGGCTTGAGCGAGAACTCGCGCTGCAGGAAGTTTTCCAGTTCCACCGGTGTGAGCTTGTCGATTTCCAGACGCACGGCGGCACCGAAGTTGCGCTGCGACAACTCACCCTGCAAGGCGTGGCGCAGGTTGGTGACTTCTTCCTCGTCGACGAACAGGTCGCTGTTGCGCGTCACCCGCCACTGGTAGCAACCCAGCATTTCCAGGCCCGGGAACAGCTCGCCGACGAAGGCACGCAGCAGCGACGTCAGGAGGATGTAGCCCTCGGGATGCCCGGACAGCTCGGGCGGCATCTTGATCAGGCGCGGCAGCGCGCGCGGCGCCTGCACCACGGCGATGGACGCCTGGCGGCCAAAGGCATCCGCGCCCGACAGCGACACGATGAAATTCAGGCTCTTGTTGTAGACCCGCGGAAACGGGTGCGCCGGATCCAGCCCGATGGGGGTCAGCAGCGGCATCACGTCGCGGTTGAAGACCTCGCGCGCCCATTCCTGCTGCTGGGGGTTCCATTCCGACGCATGATGCAGGGCAATGCCCTCGGCCTGCAGCGCGGGCAGAATGGCGTCGTTGAGCAATGCGTACTGGCGCCCCACCAGCTCGTGGACCGCCTGCTGGACATTCTCGAACGCCTGGTCCGGCGTCATGCCATCCGGGCCCACCAGGTTGGGCGACTGGCGCTGCTGCTCTTTCAGGCTGGATATCCGGATTTCGAAGAATTCGTCCAGGTTGGAGCTGACGATGCAGACGTAGCGCAGCCGTTCCAACAGGGGCGTCGAAGGATTTTCCGCCATCGCCAGCACGCGGTCGTTGAATTTGAGCAGCGACAACTCGCGATTCAGGAGCAAAGGCTCGGCGGGCGGGCGTGTGGTCATACCGGATTCCATACGTAGGGAGAGCGTGGAGTTTTACTGCAAAAGGGTGACGGTTCTATGACACAGCACTAAAAGCGTAGCGTACGACAAATCCGGGACACATGGCGCACCCGACTTTCGACGCCAACCATATGTTCCATAAGCGAAAACCCGCAGCGGAAGGCGCTGTCACATGGGGTATCTATAATCAGGCCACCTCAAAGCCAATATTGACGAGCCGCATGGATCAACTTCTGGCCGCCGTGGACCTCGGGTCCAACAGCTTCCGCCTCTCCATCGGACGCATCGTTCAGCAGGACGGTACGCCCCAGATTTATCAGATCGACCGCCTCAAGGAAACCGTCCGGCTCGCCGCCGGCCTGGACGCCGACAAGCGACTGGGCGACGATGCCATCGAACGGGCCATCGCCGTGCTGGAACGCTTCGGCGACCGCCTGCGCAGCTTCCACCCCAACCGGGTGCGGGCGGTGGCAACCAATACGTTCCGCGTGGCGCGCAACACCCGTGATTTCCTGCCGCGTGCCGAAGCCGCCCTGGGCTTTCCCATCGAAGTCATTGCCGGCCGCGAAGAGGCCCGCCTGATCTTCTCGGGCGTGGTCCACACCCTGCCCCCCTCCCCCAACAAGCGCCTGGTGATCGACATCGGCGGCGGTTCCACCGAGGTCATCATCGGCAAGGGCCACGAACCCGGCCTGATGTCGTCGCTGTACATGGGCTGCGTCAGCTACAGCCGCCAGTTCTTCTCGGACGGCGTTGTCGATGCCCACCAGATGAAGCTGGCCGAACTGGCCGCCCGCCGCGAAATCGAAGTCATCGCCAAGCAGTACCGCAAGACGGGCTGGAAAGAAGCCTACGGCTCGTCGGGCACCGCCAAGGCGCTGTTCGCCATCCTGACCGAAGGCGGCATGTCCGACCGCGGCATCACCCGCGCGGGCCTGACCAAGCTCAAGGACCGCATCGTGCGCGCCGGCCGGGTGATTCCGTCCGAGTTGCCCGGCATCAAGGTCGAGCGTGCCGACGTGCTCCCCGGCGGCCTGGCCATCATGAGCGCCCTGTTCGACGAACTGGGCATCGATGTCATGCACACGGGCGACGGCGCACTGCGCCTGGGCGTACTGTATGACCTGCTGGGCCGCGACGACGAACACGACAAGCGCGACGAATCGGTGCGCCAGTTCATGAAGCGCTACCACGTCGACGTCAACCAGGCCCGCCGCGTGCACCATGCCGCGCTTAGCCTGTTCGACGCGATGATGCCTGAAGGCCCGGAACGCACCGAACTGCGCGTGGCGCTGGGCTGGGCGGCCGACCTGCACGAAGTGGGCCTGTCCATCGCCCACAACGCGTATCACAAGCACACCGCTTACGTGCTGGAAAACGCCGACATGCCCGGCTTTTCCCGCGCCGACCAGCAATTGCTGGCATTGCTGGCCCTGGGCCACCAGGGCAAGCTGGGCAAGCTGGAACCCCTGGTGCGCACCCGCGCGCAGTGGATGGCCATCCTGAGCCTGCGCCTGGCGGTGCTGCTGTTCCGCCGCCGCGGCGAAATCGAACCCCTGCCCCTGACGGCTTCCGTGCGCAACGATTCGATCGTGGTGCGTGTGAACCGCGATTGGCTCGCGCAGCATCCGCTCAGCGACTTCACGCTGCGCGCGGAAGAAGCCGAATGGTCGAAGGTGGGATTTTCGTTCGAACTGCTGGAATTCTGAGGCAAGCGATGACGCGGGGCGAGCCCCGCGTCACGCTGCGCACGACTCACGCGCGCTAGAACGGCAACAGATCGGTCTGCCGTTCCAGTTGTTTGAGTTCCAGACGGAAGGGCCGCGTGGCCCGCCGTATCAGTTTGATCTTCATACGGCGGAACAGGCGGCGCATGATCAGCGCTGGCCGTTGGCGACGGGTTGGTCCAGGCCGAAATGGCGGCGGTAGCGCTCGTCCATGCCGTCCATCTTCAGCAGCACCGGAAAGTCGGCGGCGTTGAAGTCGGGGTCCCAGGCCGGCTCGCCGCAAACCGTGGCGCCCAGCTTCAGGTAACCCTTGATCAGCGGCGGCACGCGGGCCGGCAGCGTGCTGTTGAGCTTTTCCACCGGGTAGCGGTGCAGCGGCGTGACCTGCGGCTGGCCTTCCTTGGGCAGGTGCTTGGAGATGGTGCGCCACACTTCGGCAGCCGTCACGCCGTCGTCGCGCAGGCTGACGCTGGCGCAGCCCAGCACGTACTGATAGCCGCCGCGGCGCAGGTATTCCGCCAGACCGGACCACAGCAGCATGATGACCGCGCCATTGCGGTAGTCGGCGTGGGTGCACGAGCGGCCCACTTCCACGAGTTCGTCGCGGATCGCGCCCAGGCCGGACAGGTCGAATTCGGATTGCGAGTAGTAGCCCCCCGCCTCGCGCGCCTTTTCAGGCGTCAGGATGCGGTAGGTACCCACGACACGGCCAGTGTCCAGTTCGCGAACCATCAGGTGCTCGCAAAAGGGGTCGAAGCGGTCATGCTCGATCCCATCGTGGGCATCAGGAAACACCACGCCCATGTCTTCGGTGAAGACCTCGTAGCGCAGGCGCTGGATTTGTTCGATTTCCTCGGCCGTGCGCGCCAGGCCAACCACCAACACCCTGGCGGCAGGTCCCGTCCACGGTTCGGCGGCATTACGGCTTGGGTTGATGCGTGCTAGTTCCAGCATTGCGCGAAGCTCCTAGAGAGTCCGGTCAGTTTGGACGCCCTGTATGTCAAAGACTTGACCAATATGTTACGTGACTATGAAGTTTAGATCGGAGCGATGAGGCCCAATTCCTGCAAAGCTCGACAATTCTTTACAAAAAAATTCTGAATGTTCACAAACAATGGCCATTCATCGCAAAACGATGAATGGCCAGGTTCGATCCACGCAAAAAAGAGCCTATGCCAGGCTGGCCGCCAGCTTTTCAGCAGACGTCACGGCCAGGGCCTCGTCCTCGGCTTCGACCATCAGCCGCAGCTTGGGCTCGGTACCCGAAGCACGGATCAGGATGCGGCCACGGCCGGCCAGTTCGGCCTCGACGGCCTTGCGCGCCGCGCTCAGGCCGGGATGCGATTTCCAGTCCTGGCCGGGAGTGATCGGCACGTTGATCATCTTCTGGGGATACATGCGCAGATCCTGCACCCAGTCGGCCATCGACGCCTGGTTGCGGCGCAGCGCGGTCAGCACCTGCAGGGCCGCCACGATGCCGTCGCCGGTGGAGTGGCAATCCAGGCACAGCAAGTGGCCGGAGCTTTCGCCGCCGTACAGCCAGCCACGTGCCTGCATCTGTTCCAGCACGTAGCGGTCGCCCACATTGGCACGCTCGAAGCCCACGCCCAGGCGGTTCAATTCGCGCTCGAAGCCGAAGTTGGTCATCAGCGTGCCCACGACGCCATCGACCTTGCCGCGCTGCATGCGCTCGCGCAGGATGGCGTAGAGCAATTCGTCGCCGTTGTAGATGCGGCCGTCGCCGTCCACCATCTGCAGGCGGTCGGCGTCGCCGTCCAGGGCGATGCCGATGTGGGCGTCGCGCGCCTTCACTTCCTTGGCCAGCAGCTCGGGATGCAGCGCACCGACGCCCTTGTTGATGTTGAAGCCGTCGGGGTGCACACCGATGGCGTGCACCTCGGCCCCGAGTTCGCGGAAGACGTGCGGCGCGATGTTGTATGCGGCGCCATGAGCGGCGTCCACCACGATCTTCATGCCGTTCAGGTCGAGATCATTGGGGAACGTGCTCTTGCAGAACTCGATGTAACGGCCCTGCGCATCCGACATGCGGCGGGCGCGTCCCAGCCCTTCCGAGCTGACGCAACCCAGCGGCTCGTCCAGCGCAACCTCGATCGCGGCTTCGATCTCGTCGGGCAGCTTCATGCCCTGGGCCGAGAAGAACTTGATGCCGTTGTCCTGGTAGGGATTGTGCGAGGCGCTGATCACGATCCCGGCGACCAGGCGCAACGCGCGGGTCAGGTAGGCCACGGCGGGCGTCGGGATCGGGCCTGCCAGCAGCACGTCGATGCCGGCGGCCGACAGGCCGGCCTCCAGCGCCGATTCCAGCATGTAGCCGGAAATGCGGGTGTCCTTGCCGATCACGACCTGCGGGCGGCTGCCGCCACGCCCCGCATGTTCGCGGGCCAGCACGCGGCCGGCGGCATAACCCAGGCGCAACGCGAATTCTGCGTTGATCACCGGGCCGCCCACTTCGCCACGGACACCGTCGGTACCAAAATACTTGCGTCGAATCATGAAGTGATAGCTCCTTGTTCAGCCGCCTGCCACACCTTGAGCGCGTCGACCGTGGCCGCGACGTCGTGCACCCGCACGATGGACGCGCCACGGGCCACACAGGCCAGGGCGGCGGCAATGCTGCCGGGCAGCCTGTCGCCGACCGGCCGGCCCGTGGCCTGGCCGATCATGGTCTTGCGCGACAAGCCGATCAGCAATGGATAACCGCCGCTGCGCAGGCTGGACAGCCGGCGCAGCAGTTGAAAGTTCTGGTCGGCGGTCTTGCCGAACCCGAAGCCCGGGTCCAGCACGATGCGCCGGGGGTCCACCCAGGCCGCCCGCAGCTTTTGGGCGCGCGATCCCAGGAAGAGCCCGATCTCGCCGATCAGGTCTGAATATTCAGGGGGCGTCGCCTGCATGGTGCGCGGCTCGCCTTTCATGTGCATGACGCACAGCCCGCAGCGCGATTGCGCCACTGCCTCGATGGCGCCCGGCTGCCGGAAGCCATAGATGTCGTTGATCATGTCGGCGCCGGCATCCAGCGTGGCGCGCATGACCTCGGGCTTGAAGGTGTCGATGGACAACGGCACGCCGCAATCGCGCAACGCCTCGATCACCGGCAACAGCCGATCGAGTTCGTCGGCCACGGATACCGGGTCGGCGCCGGGGCGCGTGGACTCGCCGCCCAGATCGAGGATCTGCGCGCCTTCCTGGATCAATTGGCGCGCATGCGCCACCGCGGAATCGGTATCGTCGTGCTGGCCGCCGTCGGAAAAGGAATCCGGCGTGACATTGACGATGCCCATGACAAGCGGGCGCTCGAGATCAAACTCGAAGCGCCCGCAAAGAAAGTTATTGGCCATAACTCAGGACGGAAGCCCTCAGACTGCGGCCGCCGTATTGCCGCCTGCGGCAAGGCCGGTCGGGGGCGTGTCGGGCGTATCCGACGGACCCTGCGGCGTCTTCGGGGGACGCGGTGGGCGGCCCTCGATGATGTCGTTGATCTGGTCGGCGTCGATGGTTTCCCATTCGAGCAGCGCGGCGGTCATGACTTCGACCTTGTCGCGGTTTTCTTCCAGGATCTTGCGCGCCACGCCGTATTGCTCGTCGATGATGCGGCGGATCTCGGAGTCCACCTTCTGCATGGTGGCTTCGGACATGTGCGTGGTCTTGGTGACGCTGCGGCCCAGGAACACTTCGCCTTCGTTCTCGGCGTAGACCATGGGACCCAGTTCGTCGGTCATGCCGTAGCGCGTGACGATGTCGCGGGCGATGGCCGTGGCGCGTTCGAAGTCATTCGAGGCGCCGGTGGTCATCTGGTCCATGAAGAGTTCTTCGGCGATGCGGCCACCGAACAGCACGGCGATGGTCGAGAGCAGACGGCCCTTGTCCATGCTGTAGCGGTCGGTTTCGGGCAACTGCATGGTCACGCCCAGCGCACGGCCGCGCGGGATGATGGTGACCTTGTGGACCGGGTCGGTCTTGGGCAGCATGCGCGCGACGATCGCGTGGCCGGACTCGTGGTACGCGGTGTTCTTGCGTTCCTCTTCGGGCATGACGATCGAGCGGCGCTCGGCGCCCATGATGATCTTGTCCTTGGCCTTTTCGAAGTCGGACATATCCACCGTGCGGCCATTGCGGCGAGCGGCGAACAGCGCGGCTTCGTTGACCAGGTTGGCCAGGTCGGCGCCCGAGAAACCCGGGCAGCCGCGCGCCAGGATGGTCGCGTCGACGTTGGGCGACAGCGGCACCTTGCGCATGTGGACCTTCAGGATCTGCTCGCGGCCACGGATATCGGGCAGCGGCACCACGACCTGGCGGTCGAAGCGGCCCGGGCGCAGCAGCGCCGGGTCCAGCACGTCCGGACGGTTGGTGGCGGCGATCACGATGACGCCCTGGCCGGATTCGAAGCCGTCCATTTCCACCAGCATCTGGTTCAGGGTCTGTTCGCGTTCGTCGTTGCCACCGCCCAGGCCGGCGCCACGCTGGCGACCCACCGCATCGATTTCGTCGATGAAGATGATGCAGGGCGCGTGCTTCTTGGCGTTTTCGAACATGTCGCGCACGCGGGCCGCGCCCACGCCGACGAACATTTCAACGAAGTCCGAACCCGAGATGCTGAAGAATGGCACCTTGGCTTCGCCCGCGATGGCCTTGGCCAGCAGCGTCTTGCCGGTACCGGGCGAGCCGACCATCAGCACGCCGCGCGGAATGCGACCGCCCAGCTTCTGGAACTTGCTGGGGTCGCGCAGGAAGTCGACCAGTTCCTGGACGTCTTCCTTGGCTTCATCGCAGCCCGCCACATCGGCGAAGGTGATCTGGTTGGTGTTTTCGTCGAGCATGCGGGCGCGCGACTTGCCGAAGCTGAACGCACCGCCCCTGCCGCCGCCCTGCATCTGGCGCATGAAGAACACCCACACGCCGATCAACAGCAGCATGGGGAACCACGACACGAAGATGCTCATGAGCAGCGATTGCTCTTCGCGCGGCTTGCCCGACACCTGCACGCCATACTTGAGCAGGTCGGAGACCATCCAGAGGTCGCCCGGCGAGGTCAGGGTGTAGGCACGGCCTGCGTCCGGCGTGACGTAGAGCACGTCGCCACCGGCGCCGCCCTGCACGTCCACCTTGCGGATACGTCCCGCCTTGGCGTCGTCCATGAACTGCGTGTAGGTCACGCCGTCCTGGGTCTGTGCGCGTCCGTCGAACTGCTTGAAGACCGTGAATAGCACCAGGGCTATCACCATCCAGACGGCGACTTTCGAAAATGAATTATTCAAGGTCGATCTCCTGCTTTCGATTCCGACCGGCGACTGCGCACCCGCGTATGGCACAGTCACAAGTATGTCAATAGCCCATTCTACCCTGTTGGACCGGGTTGCGTCCTGGGATCAGCCGGGGCCTCTAAATTACGCCTGATTCGTGATTTTGCTGGTCGTTGTCTCGGCAGGCCGGCCGTGGCCGACCGGGGGGTTTCTTCTGACCGGGGCACGAGGCCCCGGCATGGGTTATTTCAGATCGCGGGCCACCAGAAAGGTTTCGGAGGATTTGTCCCGCGATGCCTTCGGCTTGCGCTCGACCACCCGCTTGAAGTGCTGCTTGAAGCTTTGCACGATCTGCGAGAAGCCGGTTCCGTGGAAAGCCTTGACGATCAGCGCCCCATTGGGCTTGAGATGGGCGAGCGAAAATTCCATCGCCAACTCGCACACATGCTGGATGCGCGCGGCGTCGGCGATACCCACGCCTGACAAGTTGGGGGCCATGTCGGAAATTACAAGGTCTACCGCGCGCGATCCGACCATGTCTTCCAACTGTTTCAAAATGTCATCTTCGCGGAAGTCGCCCTGGATGAATTCGACGCCCGCCACGGGCTCCATGGGCAGCATGTCGAGCGCGATGATGCGTCCGTCCACGACGCCGCCGGGCCCGGCGAGGCGCTCGCGCGCCACCTGGGACCAACTGCCGGGCGCCGAACCCAGGTCGATGACCAGGTCGCCCCGGCGCATCAGTTTCTCGGTGTCGAGGATCTCGATCAGCTTGAAGGCGGCGCGGGCCCGGTAGCCCTTCTGTTGCGCCATCTTCACATAGGGATCGTTGATGTGCTGGTGAATCCAGTCTTTGGAGAATTTATTCTTGGCCATTACCGTACAATTCCACGCATGCCTATATTAGAACTTACCTCTCGTGAGCGCAGCGACCTTCGGTCCGCCGCTCACCCTTTGCGCCCCGTCGTCCTGATTGGCGACAATGGCCTGACCGAAGCCGTGCTCAAGGAAATCGATCTGGCACTCGCTTCCCACGGCCTGATCAAGGTCCGCGCCGGCGGCGACGACCGCGAGGCCCGCGATGCCATGCTGTCGACCATCTGCGACACGCTGTCCTGCGCCCCCGTGCACCACCTGGGCAAGACCCTGATTCTGTTCCGCCCGCTGGCTGGCAACATCAAGCCCGCCGCGCTGGCCGCGATGGAACCGGAGCGCCCCGCCTCGACCAAGCGCCGCGCCTCCGAGCCGCATACGCCCAAGAAGCTGGCCGCCGAAGGCAAGACCCTGTCCAAGCGTCCACGCCGTTCCGAAACCGAAGAGCCCAAGCCGGCCAAGGCCCGCTTCGTGCCCCAGGACCAGCTGAACAAGAACGGCAAGCCGATGCGTCCCAGCAACAAGAAGACGTCTTCCAGCGCCCACGGCATTCCGCGTCGCGCCGGCAGCGCGCTCAGCCTGCGGGCCGGGGCACGCAGCGGCACCAGCCGCAAGTCGTCGCCCAAAAGATAGAACCCGGGCACAAAAACGGGCGCTTTACGCGCCCGGTCCACCATAGCGTTCCGCCTGCTAGCCGCGGAAATCCTGACGAACGCTACGTTCTGGCTATGGTGTTTTGCTGATGTTACCGCTATTGGCAGGCGTCAGATGTAACGCACGCCCAGGACTTCATATTCGCGAACGCCAGCCGGGGCCTTGACCTCGACGACATCGCCTTCGCTCTTGCCGATCAGTGCGCGGGCCACGGGGCTCGACACGGAGATCAGGTTCGACTTGATGTCGGCTTCGACGTCGCCGACGATCTGGTACGTCACACGGTCGCCCGAATCCAGGTCTTCGATGTCGACGGTAGCGCCAAACACGGCGCGCCCTTCGGCCTCGAGGGAGGTCGGGTCGATCAGGTGGGCATTGGAAAGCGTGCCTTCAAGTTCGGCAATCCGGCCCTCGATAAAACCTTGGCGCTCGCGAGCCGCATCGTACTCGGCATTTTCCGACAGATCGCCCTGCGCGCGCGCTTCAGCGATAGCGTTGATGACGGCGGGACGTTCCACGGTTTTCAGCCGCTGGAGCTCTTCTTGCAAGCGCTCGGCCCCGCGCACGGTCAAAGGAATGGCAGACATTGTCGTTTCCCAAACAAAAGTAGAAAACGCCCCGGACGGAGCGTTCTCGGTGTGAAGGTCTTGGACCTGACGCGGTAGGCGTCCGGTCGGCTCGCCAGGCGGATGCGGCAAGCTTCGACCAAAACAAAACCCCGGCTCGGGTCGGAACCGGGGCAATCAAGGCCATATTGTGGTCAAAGTCCACGGGAATTGCAAGCCACCGGAGAAACCGTCGTTTTCGGCGCATTTCGCCGCTGTAACCCGCTAAAACCCGTCGTTTCCCAAAACGGCCTGCTTCCAGATCCGTCCCCCACCAACCCCGCCCGCCCCTGACCCGGCAAGGGCCGCTGCCGCGCGTTGCATAAAAGATACTCACCGATAGCCTGGATATCGGGAGGGCCCGGGGTTTCTGTAAAAACGCGCGGTGGTATCGAATAAAAAAGGTATAACCGACAAATCGGCCCATTAATAACAATTAAATACAAGTCGGAATCAACCGGCGGTTTTCCTTAATCAAATCCGAGGGGCGCGACGGCCAACGACATAATGTGGCCGCCGCGGGAATCGATCGATTGTGCGTGTTGCAGATTGGGCGGACGCATCGCAGTCATCCGGCTCGACGTTTGCCCCTCTACCGCAGCGCCCATGGGCTTGGGGCCCGCGCCAGCGGTGGAGCGCGTTCAAGAACGGGAGCTCTCATGCTGGAAAAATTGAAAGTCCGTACGGGAATGATGCTGGTGCTGGCCTGCTTCGTGGTGGCCTTGGCGCTGGCTTGCGGCCTAGGCTGGATGAATGCCGAAAACAGCGTGCGGGAAATCGAAGACCTGAATAATGTGGCCGTGCACCAGGTCGATCCGCTGTACGAGACCAATGGCGCCCTGTTGCGGACCCGCCTGGCGCTGGGCGCCGGCATTGCCGCCCTGCAGGCCGGCGCCAACGACCAGGCCGCGGCAGCCGAAGCGACTGCCGCCGAACAGTTGCAACTGGCGCGCGAGCGCTTTGCCCGTTACATGGAAGTACCCAAGAGCGAGCGCGGCCAGGAATTGGCCCTGGCGCTGCAAGGCCGCTTCAACGGCTACGCGGCGGCGCTGCAGGAACTGGATTCGGCGCTGAAGGAACGCTCGGTGGCCCGCTACCAGCAGGGCGAAGACGCAGTGCGGCAGGCTGACACGAATTTCGCCAAGGACATGCAGGTCTTCCTGGCGCGCGTGCAGGAACGCAGCGACGGGGTGCTGGGCCGTTCGCAGAACACCTACGCGACAGCCAAGGTGTCGTCCATCGTGCTGCTGTCGGTAGCCGTGCTGCTGGCGGCGCTGTGCTGGGCCTTCATCCGGCGTGGTGTCTTGCTGCCCTTGCAGGACGCGGGCCGGCACTTCGACCGCATCGCCGCCGGCGACCTGACCCAGCGGGTGGACGCCCGATCGAACAACGAGATCGGCACGCTGTTCTCGGCGGTCAAGCGCATGCAGGACGGGCTGACGCGTACGGTCACGACCGTGCGCCAGGGGGTGGAGGAAATCAACGTCGGGGCGGCCGAGATTGCCGCGGGCAACGCCAACCTGTCGACTCGCACCGAAGAGCAGGCGGCGGCGCTGGAGGAAACGGCGGCCACGATGGAGCAGTTGGCCGCCACGGTCAAGCAGAATGCCGAAAACGCCGCCCAGGCCAACCAACTGGCCGCGGTCAGCATGGAAGTGGCCCAGCGCGGCGGCCACACGGTCGGCCAGGTGGTGGCGACGATGCAAGGCATCTCCGACAGCTCGCGCCGTATCGCCGACATCGTCTCGGTGATCGACGGCATTGCCTTCCAGACCAACATCCTGGCGCTCAATGCGGCCGTGGAGGCGGCGCGAGCGGGCGAACAGGGCAAGGGCTTCGCGGTGGTGGCGGGCGAAGTGCGCACCCTCGCCCAGCGCGCGGCGCAGGCGGCCAAGGAAATCAAGGCCCTGATCGAGACCTCCGTCGAGACGGTGGCGGCAGGGGCGTCGCACGTATCGGCCGCCGGCCAGACCATGGAGGAAATCGTGACCTCGGTGCAGCGAGTGGCCGACATCATGGGCGAAATCTCGGCGGCGTCGGCCGAGCAGGCCGGCGGCATCGACCAGGTCACCCTGGCGGTGTCGCAGATGGACGAGGTGACACAGCAGAACGCCGCGCTGGTGGAACAAGCCTCGGCCGCGGCATCGGCGATGGAGGACCAGGCGCGGCGCCTTTCCGAGGCCACCGCAGTCTTCAAGACCCAGTCAGGCCAGGTGATCGAGGCGGCGCCGGTGCGGGTGGCGGGCCGGGCACCGGCTTCGCGGCTATCACGGCACTGAGAGGGGGCCGGCCTGGGCGGACGTTACGCCAGCCCGGGCCGGCGGCCAGGGGCCGGGCCCGAGCGCCCGGCCAGCGGTAAGGCGCAAGCGGCAACCGCCGCCCTACCCCTGCTTCTTGCGACGCAGCAACGCGTACAGGATGATCGCGCCGAAGGTGGCGGTACCGATGCCGCCGAGCGTGAAGTTGCCCAGCTTGACCGTGAAGTCGCCCGCGCCCAGCACCAGCGTGACGGCGGCCACGATCAGGTTGCGGTTGTCGCTGAAGTCGACCTGGTTCACGACCCAGATCCGGGCCCCGGCGATGGCGATCAGGCCGAACACCACGACCGACATGCCGCCCAGCACGGGGGCCGGGATGGTCTGGATCAAGGCGCCGAACTTGGGCGAGAAACCCAGCACGATGGCGATCAGGGCCGCGATGACGAACACCAGCGTCGAATAGATGCGGGTGACCGCCATCACGCCGATGTTCTCGGCATAGGTGGTGACACCGGTGCCGCCCACTGCACCCGACACCATGGTGGCCACGCCGTCGCCGACGAAGGCGCGGCCCAGGTAGCGATCCAGGTCCTGGCCGGTCATGGCGCTGACCGCCTTGACGTGGCCCAGGTTCTCGGCGACCAGGATGATGGCCACCGGCACGATCAGGCCCATTGCCTCGGCCTTGAAGACCGGTGCAGCGAAATGCGGCAGCCCGAACCAGGCCGCGGCGTACACGGCGGAAAAGTCGATGGGCTTGCCCAGATTCAGGCCGTTGGCGCAGAGGGCGTACACCACGCAGGCCAGGATCAGGCCGACCAGGATCAACAGCCGCTGCACCATGCCCTTGGTATAGACGGCGATGCCGCCCACGCACAGGATGGTGACAATTGCCATGGCGCTATCAAAGCCCGAGGCGCCCATGGCGCCTTTGGCGGCGATGGGCGCCAGGTTCAGGCCGATCACCGCGACGACCGCGCCGGTCACGACCGGCGGCATCAGCGTATCGATCCAGTTGGCGCCGCCGCCCGCGCGGGCGTTGACGATCCAGACGATGACGCCGATCAGCGTGTAGGCCAGTCCGCAGGCGATGATGGCGCCCAGCGCCACGCCGATGTTGGCATTGGCGCCGCCGCCGGCATAGCCGGTCACCGCGATGACGCCGCCGATGAAGGCGAAGCTGGAGCCCAGGTAGCTGGGCACGCGGCCGCCGACGAACAGGAAGAAGATCAGGGTGCCGATGCCCGACATCAGGATGGCGACGTTGGGATCGAAGCCCATGAGCAGCGGCGCCAGCACGGTGGAGCCGAACATCGCCACCACGTGCTGTGCCCCCATGGCCACGTTCTTGGGCCAGGACAGCCGTTCATCGGGCGCGATGATGACGCCGGGCTCGGCGTCGTCGGCCAGGCGCCAGCGCGGAAAATAGGAATTGGACATGGATTCCCCGGGGGTGATTGGTGTGAGCGGGCGCCAGTGTAAAGGGGGCCGGGAACGGGCGGCAACTTAAGTTCCCGGTCAGAATGCCGTATTAGTGGAAACCCCCAGTCATTCTTCCTTCTGGAGACCCCTCATGGCCATCGATTCCATCAGCGGCACCTCGCGCATCGGCAGCATCGCCGACCTGTGGGCGCAGAAAATCCAGGCCAACAAGGAAGCCAAGGACGCCAAGGACGACAGCAAGGGCGTCACCGTCACGCCCGACGGCAAGATCCGCGTGTCCAATGCCGGCGCCATGAAGGTGGGCCAGACGGAGGAAACGGAATCTTCCGAGAACGACGACCACTACACCCGGCAGATCAAGGAACTGCAGCG
This sequence comes from Achromobacter sp. 1014246743, assembly GCF_059760725.1. Classification (NCBI taxonomy): domain Bacteria; kingdom Pseudomonadati; phylum Pseudomonadota; class Betaproteobacteria; order Burkholderiales; family Alcaligenaceae; genus Achromobacter; species Achromobacter sp. 1014246743. Next base: position 58,333 of record NZ_JCBANA010000023.1, on the reverse strand, counting down.
CCAGCTCAAGCGGGTCATGGAGCAGATTGCACGCGTGCGCGACAGCAACGCGTCGGCCGAGCAAAAAGCCACGCAGATGCAAGCACTGAACGGCCAGGCGATGCAGATCATGAGTCAGATCCAGCAGGTCATGGCCGAAAAAGCCAAGGCGATGGCCAAAGCGAACGGCGGTGTGGCAGCCACGGCGTAAGCGCGTTTTCCCTGCGCCGGTGCTTCGGCGGGACCGGCGCCAGCCCCCCCCGGGCTGATGACGCGCATCAAAATTTCTGATTGGACGTGCGGCGGGCGCAGCCATTAAGGTCTCCGGACAAATCAAAAAACCACGGAGACAAACCATGCATGCAATGCGCACAGCCCTTGCAGGGGCGTTGCTGGCCGCCTGCGCGGCGCCGGCCCTGGCGGGCACCGTCACGGTCATCACGTCGTTCCCGAAAGACCTGACCCAGGCCTACAAGACCGCGTTCGAAAAGGCCAACCCGGGCATCACGCTGGAAATCCTGAACAAGAACACCGTGTCCGGCATCGCCTACGTGCGCGAAACGCCGGCGGGCCAGCGCCCCGAGGTGTTCTGGGCCAGCGCCCCCGACGCGTTCGAGGTGCTGGGGCGCGACAAGCTGCTGGCCAACTCGTCGGACGTGGCCAACAGGAATGTGCCGGACAAGATCGGCAACTACCCCATCAACGACCCGGGCGGCATGTACCTCGGACAGGCGCTGGCCGGCTACGGCATCGTCTACAACACGCGCTACATCAAGGCCCACAACATCCCCGCGCCGGTCGAATGGAAGGACCTGCTGGCGCCGCAATGGTTCGGCCATGTCGGCATCACCTCGCCATCGCGCTCGGGCACCATGCACCTGACCGTGGAAACCATCCTGCAGGGCGAAGGCTGGGACGACGGCTGGAACACCCTGCTGCGCATGTCGGGCAACAGCAGCGCGGTGACCGAACGTTCGTTCGGCGTGCCGGACGGCGTCAACAATGGCCAGTTCGGCGCGGGCCCGGTCATCGACTTCTTCGGCCTGTCGAGCAAGTATTCGAAGTTCCCCGTGGAATTCGTCTATCCGTCGGAAACGGCCATCGTGCCGGCCAACATCGCGCTGATCGACGGCGCCAAGAACACCGAGGAAGGCAAGAAGTTCATCGCCTTCACGCTGAGCCAGGCCGGCCAGGAACTGCTGCTGGAACCGAAGATCTCGCGCCTGCCGGTACTGCCGTACTCGGCGCTGGCCGGCAAGGTGCCGCAAGGCTATCCGGACCCGGCCGAGATCGCGAGACGCAGCAAGGTCCAGTTCAATGCCGACCTGTCGCAGACGCGCTACTACGTGGTGCAGTCGCTGTATGACCAGACCGTCACGTTCCGCCTGAAGGAATTGCAGGCGGCGACCAAGGCGATCTACGACGCCGAGGCCAAGCTGGGCGAGAAGGCCAAGAGCGGCAAGCCGGCCGAACTGCTGGCGGAGGCTCGCAGGCTGGCGTGGACCCCGCTGGTCGACGGCAAGAAAGCCGCCGACCCGGCCTTCCTGAAGATCTTCAGCGGCAACAAGAAGGACGCGGCGGTCAACCAGCAGATCACGCAGCTGGAAGGCGAATGGAACGGCACGGCCAAAAGCAATTATGAGCAGGCCGTGAAGCTGGCGCGGGAAGCGGCAGCGCTGTAGCGCAGGACCTGCGGGGCCGGGGCTCGCCCCGCCCGCATGACCGTCGGGCCGGCCCTTGGCACGGACCGGCGGCCACCGCCTGTCTTCAACCACAACGGGAATCTCGATGAATCTTCCGGGCCATACCCGCCTGCCCGCCGGCCCTGTGCTGGCCGCGCTTCTGGTGCTGGGTTTCCTGGCGCTGTTCCTGGCCGTGCCGGTGGGCACCGTGTTCTACACGGCGTTCGTCAATGCGGACGGCAGCTTCACCACGGGCCACTTCGGCGCCTTCTTCAACCAGCCGTTGATGCGCGAGGCCTTCTTCAACAGCCTCTACGTCGCGGGCTGGTCCGCCCTGCTGGCCTCGCTGATCGCGGTGCCGCTGGCGTATTTCACGGTGCGCTTCGATTTCCGCGGCGCACTCATCATCCAGACGCTGGGCGTGCTGCCACTGATCATGCCGCCCTTCGTGGGCGCCGTGGCCATGCAGCTGATCTTCGGCCGTTCGGGCAGCGTGAACCTGCTGCTGAACGACTGGTTCGGCTTCACCATCCCGTTCATGGACGGGCTGAACGGCGTGATCTTCGTCGAGGCCCTGCACTACTTCCCGTTCATCCTGATGAACCTGGTGGTGGCGCTGCGCAACATCGACGGCGCCATGGAAGAGGCGGCCTTCAACCTGGGTTCGCGCGGGTTCCGGCTGTTCCGCCGGGTGATCTTCCCGTTGGCGCTGCCCGGTTACGTGGCGGGCACGTCGCTGGTGTTCGTCAAGGTGTTCGATGACCTGGGCACGCCGCTGGTGCTGGGCACCACCAACATGCTGGCGCCGCAGGCCTATCTGCGCATCACCCAGGTGGGCCTGGAAGATCCGCTGGGTTATGTGATCAGCGTGATCATGATCGCGTTTTCGATCCTGGCGCTGTGGCTGTCGGCGCGGGTGCTCAAGGGGCGCGACTACTCCACGCTGCAAAAGGGCGGCAACTCGATCCAGAAGCGCAAACTGAATCCGCTGGAAAGCACGCTGGCCTATGGCTGGATCGCCCTGGTGCTGCTGCTTGTGCTGTCGCCGCACATGGGCGTGCTGCTGCTGTCATTGGCCAGCGTCTGGAGCTTTGCGCCGCTGCCCGACGGCTACACGCTGGCGCACTACGCCGCGGTGTTCAGCGAGTCGCAGGGCATGATCGCCAACACGCTGCTGTATTGCGGCCTGGCCGCGGGTGTGGACGTGATCCTGGGAACGGCCATCGCCTACCTGATGCTGCGCACCCGCCTGCCGGCGCGCCAGTGGCTGGATTTCCTGGCGTCCGCCGCCCTGGCGATTCCCGGCATCGTGCTGGCGATCGGCCTGCTGCGCACGTTCCGCGGCGTGGAGATTCCCGGCACCGGCACGCTGCTGACCTCGTCGTGGATCATCATCATGATCGCGTACTCGGTGCGGCGGCTGCCGTATGCGCTGCGCTCCTGCGTGGCCTCGCTGCAGCAGATCAACGTATCGCTGGAAGAGGCCGCGCAATCGATGGGCGCGACTCGCCTGCGCACCATCCGCCGCGTGGTGGTGCCGCTGATGGCCGGTGGCATGCTGGCTGGATTTGTCACCAGCTTCGTGACGGCGGCGGTCGAGCTGTCGGCCACCATCATGCTGGTCACCAAAGACAGCCAGGCGCCGATGAGCTACGGCATCTATCTGTACATGCAGAGCGCGGCGGGCCGTGGGCCCGGCGCCGCGCTGGGCGTGCTGGCGGTGGTGGCCGTGGCCATCGGCACCTATGTCTCGCACCTGCTGGTGGAGCGCGCCCAGGCGCGCCAGCGCCCGGCGCGCGGCGACGAGGCTTGAACCAAGGGGAACAACATGAAGAAAGTCAGCGTTGAATGCCGCAACATCCGCCTGTCGTACGGCAAGACGGAAGTGCTCAAGGACGTCAACATCAGCATCGAGCCCGGCGAGTTCTTCGCCCTGCTGGGGCCATCCGGCTCGGGCAAATCCACCTTGCTGCGCCTGATCGCGGGCTTCAACCGCCAGAACGCCGGCCAGCTGCTGGTGGATGGCAAGGACATCAGCGGCATCCCGCCCTGGAACCGCAACATCGGCATGGTGTTCCAGAACTATGCCTTGTGGCCGCACATGACGGTGTGGGACAACGTGGCGTTCGGCCTGGTCGAACGCAAGCTGCCGCGCGACCAGATCCGCAGCAAGGTCGAGGCCGCGCTGGAACTGGTGGGCCTGTCGCAATACGCGCGCCGCCGGCCCAACCAGCTGTCCGGCGGCCAGCAGCAGCGCGTGGCGCTGGCGCGCACCATCGTGATCGAGCCGCAGGTGCTGCTGCTGGACGAACCCCTGTCGAACCTGGACAAGAAGCTGCGCGTGCAGATGCGCCAGGATCTGCTCAGCCTGCAGCGCCGGCTGGGCATCACCACCATTTTCGTGACGCACGACCAGGAAGAGGCGATGACCACCGCCGACCGCATGGCGGTGCTGGACCATGGCGTGGTGCAGCAGATCGGCGCGCCCAGCACGCTGTTCGACTATCCGGTGAACCGCTTCGTAGCCAACTTCGTGGGCACCATGAACGTGCTGGAAGGCAATGTGCGCGAGCGCACCAGCGGCAGCGTGGTGCTGGCGGTGGAAGGCGTGGGCGACCTGCACCTGCCGCTGGCGGCCGAAGCGCCCACGGCGCAGCGCCTGGCGGCGAGCTTCCGGCCGCATACCGTGCAGATCGAAATGGCCGACGGCTTGGGCGATGCGCGCTACGTGTGGCTGCCTGGCGTGGTGGAAAGCAGTGAGTTCCTGGGCGAGTTCACCCGCTACCAGGTGCAGGTGGGCGAGCAGCGCCTGACGGCAGACCAGTCTCACCTGGCGGGACTGTCGCCGTTTCCGGTGGGGGCGCCGGTGTCGATCGGGCTGGAGCCGACCCAGGTGCGGCTGCTTGCCGCCTGAGCCCGGTTCCCCTACAAAGGCGCCATGGAAATCTATCAGATACGCGCCTTCGTCACGGTGGCCCGGCTGGGCAACCTGACCAAGGCCGCCGAAGCCCTGTCGCTGACCCAGCCCGCCGTCACCGGCCAGATCAAGGCCCTGGAACAAAGCCTGGGCGTGGCCTTATTTGATCGCAGCGGCGGCCGGCTGGCGCTGGCCAAGGCCGGCGAAATGCTGCTGCCCACGGCCGAATCGCTGCTGGTGCTGGGCGCGCAATTCAAGTCCGAAGCGCAGCAGTTGCAGGGCAGCCTGCAAGGCGTGGTCGAACTGGGCGTGCCCAGCGAAAAACCGGATTTCCTGCGGCTGGGCGAGCTGGCCTCGGCCATTGCCCAGCGGCTGCCGCTGATCGAACTGAAGACGCAGACGCTGCCCACCGCCACGCTTGCCGAACAGGTCAGCACCGGCCGGCTGCCGGCGGCATTGACGATTGCCGCCCACCCGCCGCGCGGGGTGCTGTGGCAGCCGCTGCGCAGTGTGCGCTACCGCATCGCGCTGCCCAAGGAACAGGCCGCCGTGCTCAAGCGCGGCGGCTGGCGCGAAGTGGCGCAACTGCCATGGCTGGACGGTCCGGCCGGCAGCCACACCCACCTGCTGCTGCGCGACATGTTCGAACGCCACGGCCTGTCGCCGCGCGTGGCCATGCAGCACGACGACCAGGCCAACCTGGAAGCACTGGTGCGGGCCGGCGCCGGCTGCGCGCTGCTGCGCGAGGAAACCGCGCTGGCCGGCGCGGCCTCGAACGACTTCATCGTCTGGGGCCAGGCTCGCGCCGACGCGACGCTGGGCTTCATCCTGCCCTACGAACGCGCTAGCGAGCCCGCGCTGGTCGCGTTAAGCTCGGTGATTCAAGCCATCTGGAAGCCGCGTGCGCCGATCGCGCCCGACCCGCTTTGAGCCGGGCCCACCCGTCCGCCCGCGCCCCTTCCCCACCGTATCGATATTGCAATGACTGAAATCTGGTTCATCCGCCACGGCGAAACCGACTGGAACCGCGAACGCCGCCTGCAAGGCTGGAAAGACATCCCGCTGAACGAATTCGGCCGCAACCAGGCCAGCCTGCTGGCGGCGCGCCTGCGCGAGGAAGCCCACCACACGCCGATCCACGCCATCTACAGCAGCGACCTGCAGCGCGCCCACGCCACCGCCGTACCGGTGTCCGAGCAACTGGACCTGCGCGTACGCGTCGAACCGGGCATCCGCGAGCGCGGCTTCGGCGTGCTTGAAGGCCTGGACCACGACCGCATCGATGTGCTGGCGCCGGAAGCCGCCGCCGCCTGGAAAAGCCGCGATCCGCTGCGCCCGCTGGATGGCGGCGAAACGCTGGGCCAGTTCCAGTCGCGCGTGATTTCCACGGTGGACGACATTGCCAGCCGCCACGAGGGCGAACGCATCCTGATGTTCACGCACGGCGGCGTGCTGGACATCATCTGGCGCCATGCCACCGGCGTGCCGCTGAACGCGCCGCGCGATGCCGCGCTGCTCAATGTCAGCATCAACCGGGTGGGCGTAAAGGGCCGTCACTGGCAGGTGCTGGATTGGGGCGACGTGGGCCACGTGGCTGCCGAAGTCGGCGACGACGTGGTGCCGTAACGGCCTTGGGCCACGCCGCCTGGTGCGGCCTGGCCTGCCACGTTATCTCCTACTGCCCCGCCTTGTCCGCCTTGCGCGGTTTGCGCGGCGCATTGCGCGCCAGGCGGTCGTAGACGGCATTGGGCAACAGCCGCATCAGCTTGGCCACCACGCCCATCTGCCAGGGAATCACCGTGTACGACGTGCCTCGCGCGATGGCTGCGTGCGCCCGTCGAGCGAAGGCGTCCGCGTCCATCAGGAACGGCATGGAATACGGATTGTGCGCGGTCATCGCCGTGCGGATGTAGCCCGGCGCAATGGTGACGACGCGGATGCCGTCGCCCGCCAGCTCGAGCCGCAGGCTTTCGCAGTAGGTCACGACCGCCGATTTCGACGCGCTGTAGGCGCCTGCCCCGGGCAGGCCGCGCACGCCGGCCACGCTGGCAATACCTACCAGCCGCCCACCGCCCGCGGCGCGCATGGCGTCCACGAAGGGTTCGAAGGTGGCCACGGTCGCCAACAGGTTGGTGTCGACAATGGCTTTGAAAACGTCAAAGTCTTCGGTGTGCCCGGTCAGGGTGCCTGCGCTGATGCCGGCGCTGGCGATGACCACGTCTACCCGCCCCTGGCAAAACGCAATGAAATCCTGCGCGGCGGCATGCAGCGCCGGACGATCAAGCACGTCCACCGCGTACCAGCGGTGCTGGCCCGGCAGGCTGGCGGCCAGTTCGCGCAGCGCGTCTTCGCGCCGCCCGAGCAGGCCCAGCGTGGCGCCGGCCGCGGCGTATTGCTGGGCCAGGGCTCGGCCCAAGCCGCTGCTGGCACCGGTAATGAAGACTCTGTCCATGAGTTCGCCTGGGTCGGATGAAAAAAGGCGGCGCCTCCCGCCAGGGAGGGCCGCCCGATATCCTACAGGAAGGCCGGCGCCGCGGATTACAGGAAGATCAGCGCGAAGATCGCCGCCACCAGCGCCCATTTGGACAGGTAGTACAGCGGCTTGCTCTTTTTCTTGAGCGCCTTGCCGAAACGCCTGACCGCGTACACCGCACCGAAAATGCGGTTGATGCCACCGGTGGCGTCGCCTTCCTGGTTGGGGGCTGCGGCCGCACGCAGCAGGAAACCGCCCACCACCCGGTTGAACGCCTGGGCCCAGCGGTAACGCATGGGGCGTTCGACGTCCGCGAACAGGATGATGCGGTTCTGGTCGGTCTTGTTTTCGGCGTAATGGATGAACGTTTCGTCGAACACCACCGCTTCGCCGTCGCGCCAGTGGTATTGCTGGCCGTCGACGTCGATATAGCAGTCGGGACTGTTCGGCGTGATCAGGCCCATGTGAAAGCGCAACGAACCGGCGTACGGGTCGCGATGCCGCGGCAGGCGGCTGCCCGGAGGCAACGAGGCAAACATCGCCGCCTTGATGGTGGGAATGCCTGCCAGCAACTGGGTCGTGACCGGACACAGGGCGTCGGCCGACGGATGGTCGGCGTCATACCATTTCAGGTAGAAACGCTTCCAGCCGGTCTTGAAGAAGGAATTGAAGCCCGCGTCGTTGTATTTATCCGAGGCCTTGATGTGGCCGTCGCCATACAGGTTGACGGCCTCCGCCCGGATTTCGTCGCAGCGGTCCAACAAGACCTTCAGCTCTGGAAACTGATCCAGATCGAGATAGGGCTTGTTGGGCACGCTGGAGAACGCGTACATGAAGCAGTTCAGCGGCGCCGTGAACGTGGAGTGATCCAACGCCTGCCGCGAGAACCGGTGCCTGACTCGGCCACGGTAGTGAACTACCGTGGCGCACACAATGAATAACGCAAGAATGAACCATTTCATTCTTTTGCCCTCACCTCACTTCACTTGCAGCGCGCCCTCTGCGCGCCCAAGCACTATTTGTCAGTCAAAGACGCGTGGAGTTCCTGCAGGGAATAGACCTGCAGGCCCAAGCCCTGGCGCAGATACTGCATGCCTTCGACCGCGGCGCGGGCGCCGGCGATGGTGGTGAAGAAGGTCACGCGGGCGGCCAGCGCCTGGGTGCGGATGGTGCGCGAGTCGACGATGGCGTTGCGACGCTCTTCGACGGTGTTGATGACCAGCGAGATCTCGCCGTTCTTGACCATGTCGACGATGTGCGGACGGCCCTCAGTGACCTTGTTCACGCGCTGCACGGGAATGCCGGCCGCTTCGATCTCGGCCGCCGTGCCGCGCGTGGCGACCAGCTTGAAGCCCAGGGCGTGCAGGCCGCGCGCCACTTCGACGGCGCGGGGCTTGTCCTGGTTCTTCACGCTGATGAACACCGTGCCGGATTCCGGCAGGCGCACGCCCGCGGCCAACTGCGACTTCACGAAGGCTTCGCCGAAGCTGGTGCCCACGCCCATCACTTCGCCGGTCGACTTCATTTCCGGACCCAGGATGGTGTCCACGCCCGGGAACTTCACGAACGGGAACACGGCTTCCTTGACCGAGAAGTAAGGCGGCACGACTTCCTTGGTGATGCCCTGGGCCGCCAGCGTCTGGCCGGCCATGGCGCGCGCGGCGATCTTGGCCAGTTGCAGGCCGGTGGCCTTGGACACGTAAGGCACCGTACGCGAAGCGCGCGGGTTCACTTCCAGCACGTAGACGTCGCCGCCCTGGATGGCGAACTGCACGTTCATCAGGCCGCTGACGTTCAGGGCCTTGGCCATCATGGTGGTCTGGCGCTTGATTTCGGCGATGACGTCGGCCGACAGCGAGTAAGGCGGCAGGCTGCAGGCGGAGTCGCCCGAGTGCACGCCGGCTTGCTCGATGTGTTCCATGACGCCGCCGATGAAGACGGTTTCGCCATCGGCCAGGCAGTCGACGTCGACTTCGGTGGCGTTGTTCAGGAAGCGATCCAGCAGCACCGGCGAGTCATTGCTGACCTTGACGGCTTCGCGCATGTAGCGTTCGAGGTCTTGCTGCTCGTGCACGATTTCCATCGCGCGGCCGCCCAGCACGTAGCTGGGACGCACCACCAGCGGGTAGCCGATTTCGGTGGCGTGGGCCAGGGCCTCGCCTTCGGTGCGGGCCGTGCGGTTGGGCGGCTGACGCAGGCCCAGTTTGTTGAGCAGCTTCTGGAAGCGCTCGCGGTCTTCGGCCACGTCGATGGATTCGGGGCTGGTGCCGATGATGGGCACGCCGTTGGCTTCCAGGGCGCGCGCCAGCTTCAGCGGGGTCTGGCCGCCGTACTGGACGATCATGCCGACCGGGTTTTCCTTGTGGACGATTTCCAGCACGTCTTCGAGCGTCAGGGGTTCGAAGTACAGGCGATCCGACGTGTCGTAGTCGGTGGACACGGTTTCCGGGTTGCAGTTGACCATGATGGTCTCGTACCCGTCGTCGCGCAGCGCCAGCGCGGCGTGCACGCAGCAGTAGTCGAATTCGATGCCCTGGCCGATGCGGTTCGGGCCACCGCCCAGCACCACGATCTTCTTGCGGTCGGTGGGCGCGGCTTCGCACTCTTCCTCGTAGGTGGAGTACATGTAGGCCGTGCGGGTGGCGAATTCAGCGGCGCAGGTGTCCACGCGCTTGTAGACCGGACGCACGTTCAGCTGGTGACGCAGCTTGCGCACTTCGGATTCGGCCGAATCCAGCAGGAACGCCAGGCGGCGGTCGGAGAAACCGCGGCGCTTCAGTTCCCACAGGGTGGCGTAGTCCAGGTCGGCCAGCGTCTTTTGCTCGAGCGCGAGCTCGATGTCGACGATTTCCTTGATCTGCGACAGGAACCAGGGGTCGATGTGCGTGATGGCGTGCACTTCGTCGAGCGTGAAGCCTTGCGCAAAGGCGTCGCCCACGTACCAGATGCGTTCCGGACCGGGTTCGCCCAGCTCGACCTGCAGCTTTTCGCGGTCGGTGGTTTTCTGGTTCAGGCCGTCGACGCCGACTTCCAGGCCGCGCAGCGCCTTCTGGAACGATTCCTGGAAGGTGCGGCCGATGGCCATGACTTCACCCACGGACTTCATCTGGGTGGTCAGGCGGGCGTCGGCGGTGGGGAATTTCTCGAAGGCGAAACGCGGCACCTTGGTGACGACGTAGTCGATCGACGGTTCGAACGAGGCCGGCGTGGCGCCGCCGGTGATTTCGTTCTTGAGTTCGTCCAGCGTGTAGCCCACGGCCAGGCGCGCAGCGACCTTGGCGATGGGAAAGCCCGTGGCCTTGGAGGCCAGCGCCGAAGAACGCGACACGCGCGGGTTCATCTCGATGACGATCATGCGGCCGTTCTGCGGATTGACCGCGAACTGCACGTTCGAGCCGCCGGTGTCCACGCCGATTTCGCGCAATACCGCGATCGATGCGTTACGCATGATCTGGTATTCCTTGTCGGTCAGCGTCTGGGCCGGCGCCACGGTGATCGAGTCACCGGTGTGCACACCCATCGGGTCCAGGTTTTCGATGGAGCAGACGATGATGCAGTTGTCCGCCTTGTCGCGGACGACTTCCATCTCGAATTCCTTCCAGCCCAGCAACGACTCTTCGATCAGGAGTTCGCTGGTAGGCGAGGCTTCCAGGCCGCGGCGGCAGATGGTTTCGAATTCTTCGGCGTTGTAGGCAATGCCGCCGCCCGAACCACCCATGGTGAAGCTGGGGCGAATGACGGCGGGGAAGCCCGAGGTGCCGACTTCCGCGGCGATGCGGCGCTGCACTTCCCAGGCTTCGTCCATGCTGTGGGCGACGCCCGATTTGGCCGATTCCAGGCCGATGTCGGTCATGGCCTGCTTGAACTTCTGGCGGTCTTCGGCCTTTTCGATGGCGTGCTCGTTGGCGCCGATCAGTTCGACATTGTGCTTTTTCAGCACGCCGTGGTGGGCCAGGTCGAGCGCGCAGTTCAGCGCGGTCTGGCCGCCCATGGTGGGCAGCAGCGCATCGGGCTTTTCACGCTCGATGATCTTTTCGACGGCTTGCCAGGTGATGGGCTCGATGTAGGTGACGTCGGCCGTTTCCGGGTCGGTCATGATCGTGGCGGGGTTGCTGTTCACCAGGATGGTGCGGTAACCCTCGGCCTTGAGCGCCTTGCACGCTTGCGCGCCGGAATAGTCGAATTCGCAGGCCTGCCCGATGATGATGGGGCCGGCGCCGATGATGAGAATGCTTTTTAGGTCTGTACGCTTGGGCATGATGCAATCTTTACTTTTGGCCGGACATCAGGCTGATGAACTTGTCGAAGAGCTCCAGGATGTCGTGCGGACCGGGGCTGGCTTCGGGGTGGCCCTGGAAGCAGAAGGCCGGACGGTCGGTGAGCTCGAAGCCCTGCAGCGTGCCGTCGAACAGCGACACGTGCGTGACGCGCGCGTTGGCCGGCAGGCTGGCCGCGTCGACCGCGAAACCGTGATTCTGGCTGGTGATGAAGACGCGCTTGGAAGCCAGGTCCTGCACCGGGTGGTTGGCCCCGTGGTGGCCGGTCTTCATCTTGAGCGTCTTGCCGCCAACGGCCAGGCCCATGATCTGGTGGCCCAGGCAGATGCCGAATATGGGCAGCTTCTTGTCCAGGAACGTGCGCGTGGCGGCGATGGCGTAGTCGCAGGGCTCGGGGTCGCCGGGGCCGTTGGACAGGAACACGCCGTCGGGGTTGAGCTTGAGCACTTCTTCGGCGCTGGTCTGGGCCGGCACCAGCGTCAGGCGGCAGCCGCGATCGGCCAGGAGGCGCAGGATGTTGGACTTGATGCCGAAGTCGTAGGCGACGACGTGGAACTTGGACTGGTCGGGCTGGGTGTAGCCTTCGCCCAGTTGCCAGGTGCCTTCGGTCCAGGTGGCGTTGGACTTGATGGACACGACCTTGGCCAGGTCCTGGCCGGCCATGCCGGCAAAGCCGCGGGCCAGTTCGACGGCGCGGTCGGCGTCGGTGCCGACGAAGATGCAGGCGCCCTGGGCGCCCTTTTCACGCAGGATGCGGGTCAGCTTGCGGGTGTCGATGCCGGAAATGGCAACGATGCCCTGGGCAGACAGGTACTCGGGCAGCGATTGCGTGGAACGGAAGTTCGACACGCGGGCGGGACAGTCGCGGACCACCAGGCCGGCGGCGTAGACGCGGTTCGCCTCGACGTCTTCGGCGTTGATGCCGGTATTGCCGATGTGCGGATAGGTCAGCGTGACGATCTGGCCGCTATAGCTGGGATCGGTGAGAATTTCCTGGTACCCGGTCATCGCGGTGTTGAACACCACTTCGGCAACGGTATGCCCAGGCGCACCGATCGACACGCCTCGAAAAATGGTACCGTCCGCCAGAGCCAGAATTGCAGGAGGGAAGCGGTTGATCCCCTCGGGAAAAAGTTGCGGCAGCACAGTAAACCCCGGTTTTATGAATCGATAATCAAACCTTCGAATTATACCTTGAGCGGCCGTTTTCCCCGGAAAACCGCGCCAAATAAGGCCAGGATCGAAGAATTGGCCTGTCGGCAGTGATACGCTAAAGCACCTTCAACCCTGACGTTGTGAGCCGTTCTGTCCATGCCCAGCCAACTTGACGCCCTGCGCAATCACACCACCGTTGTCGCCGACACCGGCGATTTCGAAGCGATGAAGGCGCTGCGTCCCACCGACGCCACCACCAATCCGTCCCTGATTCTTAAGGCCGTGCAGCAGGACGCCTATCGCCCGCTGCTGGAAAAGACCGCCCGCGACCACCGCGGCGCCCCCACCGCCGAACTGATGGACCGCCTGCTGGTCGCATTCGGCCGCGCCATCCTGAACATCGTGCCCGGCCGGGTCTCGACCGAAGTCGACGCCCGCCTGTCGTTCGACACCCGCGCCACGATCGAACGCGCCCGCGGCCTGATCGCGCTGTACGAAGCGGCCGGCGTGCCGCGCGAGCGCGTCCTGATCAAGATCGCCTCCACCTGGGAAGGCATCCAGGCCGCCCGCGCGCTGCAGGCCGAGGGCGTGCGCTGCAACCTGACCCTGCTGTTCTCGCTGCCGCAGGCCGTGGCCTGCGCCGACGCCCAGGTGCAGCTGATTTCGCCCTTCGTGGGCCGCATCTACGACTGGCACAAGAAGGCCGCCGGCGCCGCCTGGGTCGAAGCCGACCATGCCGGCGCGCGCGATCCCGGCGTGCAGTCCGTGACCCGCATCTACCAGTACTACAAGCGCTTCGGCATCGCCACCGAGATCATGGGCGCCAGCTTTCGCAACGTGGGCCAGATCCTGGCGCTGTCGGGCTGCGACCTCCTGACCATCAGCCCCGAGCTGCTGACCCAATTGGCGGCCACCGACGGTGACGCCCCGGCGCAGTTGCGCGCCGATGCCCTCAGCGGTGACATCGCCCGCATCGCCTCGGACGAAGTGGCCTTCCGCACGCAGCTGAACGACGACGCCATGGCCAGCGACAAGCTGTCCGAGGGCATTCGCGCGTTCGTGGCCGACGCCATCAAGCTGGACGCGCTGATCGAGGCCCAGCGCGGCTGAGCCCCGCCCCGTCCGGCGGGCGGCGCCCCCGGACGGTTTTCAGCGGTGGTCGTGCGAATGCACCTGCAGCGCTTCCAGGAAGCGCGAGACCATGTTGTAGGCGGCCACCGTGGCGGTCAGCTCGACCGTCAGCTTGTCCGAACCCATCGCGGCGCGCGCGGCCTGGAACACGGTTTCGGGGACCTGCACCTGGCGCGTCATGGCGTCGGTATAGGCCAAGACCGCGCGTTCTCGCTCGCTGAACCGTTGTGATGCCTGCCAATCGGGCAAGGCATCCAGCTGGGCTTGCGTCAGGCCTTCTTTCAGGGCGATCGGCGCGTGCTGGTCGGCCTCGTAGGGCGCGCCGTTGATCACCGCCACCCGCATGATCACAAGCTCGCGAATATCGCCCGGCAACGACGACAATTGGCGGATGGACGTCAGGTAATTGAGCCAGCCCCCGGCCACGGCCGGGCTGTGCAGCAGCATCTGGTACAGATGCAGCACGCTGCCGCGTTCGGCGACGATGCGGTCCACCAGCGGTTTCGCGTCGGGATGAGACAAATCGGCGTAAGGAAGACGCGCCATGAAAACTCCGTAAGGGGATTAAGACCGGTTGGCGCCCAAGCGCGTAACGCCTTTGAGCGTCGAATGTCCGAGGCGCAGCAAATGAACACATTCGCAAGAACTTTGACATAATGACAGCACACTGCGCACTCCCAGGACAAGCCTAGAATGAATGCGCCTACCCAGTCCCACCCGCCTGTCACGCTCGCAAACTGCGACAGCGAACCGATCCACGTACCGGGCGCCATCCAGCCCCTGGGCGCGTTGCTCGCGTTCGACGCCGCGGGCGTGCTGCGCTACGCGAGCGAAACCGCGCCGCAGGTACTGGGCACGCCCCTTGCGCTGGGCTATCGCTGCGAACCCGGCGCCCTGCCACCGGGGTTGTCGCACTACCTGTCGGTCTGGCTGGACAGCGCCGACCCGGTGTTCGATCCGCTGACCCTGGTGCTGAATGAACATACCTATGACGTCATTGCCCACCGCAACGGGGACGGCCTGACGCTGCTTGAACTGGAACGCCGCGGCGACGCTGCCGACATCGCCGACCCCGCGCGCATCTACCGCGGCATCGAACGCATCCGCGTGCAACGCGACATCGCCAGCCTGCTGGATCGCACGGTGCAGGAAGTACAGCGCGCCACCGGCTTTGACCGCGTCATGGCCTACCGCTTTCATCCGGACGACAGTGGCGAAATCGTGGCCGAGCGGCGGGGCGACCCCACGCTGGAAGACTGGGTCGGACGGCGCTATCCGGCCGGCGACATCCCCGCCCAGGCGCGACGCCTGTATACGGTGAATACGCTGCGCCAGATTGCCGACGCGCAATACCAGCCCGTGCGCGTGCTGGGCCAGGACAGCGCTGACGAACCGCCGCTGGACATGAGCTTTTCGGTGCTGCGCAGCGTGTCGCCGATTCATCTGGAATACATGGCGAACATGGGCGTGCGCGCCTCCATGAGCCTGTCGCTGGTGATCGGCGGCAAGCTGTGGGGCATGATCGCCTGCCATCACCATTCCCCGCGCCAGATCCCCTACCCCGCCCGGCTGGCCTGCGAGGCGCTGGCGCAGGTGCTGTCGGCGGCGTTGGCCAACATCGAAGGCAGCGAGCGCGCCGAAAACGCGCGCCACAGCGCCGCGCTGGTCAGCCGCCTGGCAGAACGCGTGTCGGCTTCGGAAAATGTGCACCTGGCGCTGTCCGGCGGCCCGGACACGCCCGCCGCGCTCGTCCCCAACGACGCCGCGCTGTGCCTGTGGGGCAACAGCGTGACGGTGTTCGGCGGCATTGCGCCGCGCGGCGAACTGGCCGGCATCCTGTGCGCGCTGGACCAGAGCGGCCAGCGGCTGGTTCACACCCACAACATCGCGCGCGACTACCCCGACCTGCAAACCGACCTGGTGCCGTACGCGGGCCTCCTGGCCTGCAAGTTCGACCCCATGAACAACGGCTGGCTGATCTGGCTGCGCAAAGAGCAGATCGAAACCGTGGTGTGGGGCGGCAAGCCCGAAAAGCAATACGCCGTCGGCAACCTGGGGCCGCGCCTGACGCCGCGCGGTTCGTTCGACGCGTGGCGCGAAGTCACCCGCGACACCAGCGCACCGTGGCTGCCGGCCGAACGGGAAGCGGCCGACAACCTGCGCGACGAACTCTCGCACATCGCCACCAGCCGCGCTGCCGACGTGGATCGCGCCCGCACCGCGCTGCTGGCGATGCTGGGCCACGACCTGCGCGATCCGCTGCAATCCATTTCCATGGCGGCCACGCTGCTGTCGAAAACGGATTCCGGCGCCCGCATGGGCGAGCGCATCCGCTATTCCAGCGGCCGGATGCAACGCCTGATCTCGCAGGTGCTGGACCTGTCGCGCCTGCAGGCCGGCATGGGGCTGGGCATCGAAAAGCGCGAATGCCGCCTGTCCGACCTGCTGAACAGCCTGATCGAGGAAAAGCGCCAGGCCTACCCCGGCCTGCTGATCGAACCCGACGTACAGCCCGGGCTGACCCTGATGGCCGACACCGACCGCATCGCCCAGGTGGTCACCAACCTGATGAGCAACGCCCGCCAGCACGGCGCACCACGCATGCCGATCCACGTGACGGCGCGACAGGACGGCGAGGCCATCGAACTGACGGTCGTGAACCACGGCGCCCCGATACCGGACGAGGTCATGGCGCATCTGTTCTCGCCCTTCAAGCCGGAATCCATGGGCCATTCGCGCAACCGCAATGGCCTGGGGCTGGGGTTGTATATTGCCGAACAGGTGGTCCGCGACCACGATGGCGAGATCACCGTCGGCTGCCATGACGGCCGGGTGGTTTTCACTGTTATTCTGCCGCGCGGCGCCGATGCGCCGCCCGCAACCCGCATCCTGGAGACATGATTTGAACGAAGCGCGCTCGCTACGCGTCCTGCTGGTCGACGACAACGAAATGGGCTCTGAACTGCTGGCCGAATTCCTGGCATTGTCCGGCCTGGAAACCCGCTGCGCCGTCACTGGCGAAGACGCCCTGGCGCAGGTCGCCGCCTTCGACCCGCAAGCGGTGCTGGTCGATATCCTGCTGCCCGACATGGACGGCTACGAACTGGCCCGCCGGCTGCGCGAGCGCAGCACGTCGACCCGCATCTATGCCCTGAGCGGCCTGGCCCGCCACGAGCGCCACGAAGAGGCCACCCGCCTGTTCAACGGCTGGATCGAAAAACCCGCCGACCCCGACGCACTCCTGAACGTGCTGCGGCAGGCGGATTGAGGCCACCCATGCACGCCGATACTTCCGCCCTGGCCCTTTCCGCGCCGGCCCTGGCCGCCGACGGCGTGCGCTTCAAGGTCCTGGCGCAGATCTTTCCCGTCCTGCGGCACGAGACCCTTGCGCCGCTGTCCAACGCCACGCTGGCCGTAGCCATGCTGCGCCAGGCGCCGGAAGGCGCCAGCGCCGATGCCCTGCAGCAGCGTTGCCAACGCCTGGCGGGCGATCTGCACCACATGCTCGAAGACAGCGTCAACGTGGTGCGCGACCTGGACCAGTGGCTGATCGACAATGGCGCCTGCCTGCCGGCCGATGCGCTGCTGCGCCAATGCCGCAAGCTGCTGTTTTCGCAATTGATGTGGTCCAGGCGCCAGGTGCGCTGGCCCGAGGACGCCGCGGCGATCGAGCTGCCCGCGTTCGCATCGCGCTACCTGGTGATGGCGTGGCTGCTGTGCATGCTGCCGTGGCTGCCCGAAGGCGGCGAACTGGCGCTGGACGCTACGGACACGCGGGCCTGGCACGCGGATTTTTCAGCGATGCCCCAGGCACCGACCGCGCCGCAGCTGTTCGATACGCACGACATCGAGCTGTTGGCCGCCGCATCGGGCTGGCGCCTGGAGCGGCAGTCGCAGCGCTGGACGCTGCACCTGCCGGTTGCGCCGCAGGCCTGTTGAAACCCTCAAGGAGCTTCGCATGATCTCCCCCGTGCACCAGGTTTTGCGGGACGGCACCCGCGCACGCCACGAAACCCTGGACCAAGGCCTGGCGTTGGCCGACGGCGACGTCAGCCGCGCCCATTACCTGAACTACCTGCGGGCCCTGCTGGGCTGGCTGGAACCGGTCGAACAGCGCCTGTGGCAGCTGGAATGGCCGGCCGAATTGCGCGCCCCGGCCCGCGCGGGCAAAAGCGCCCTGATCCGCGCAGACCTGCACGCGGCGGGCGACGCGGCCCCGGTTGCGCACTGCGCCGACGCCCCCGCGCCGGACCAGGCCGACGCCTATGCACTGGGCGTGGCCTATGTAGTGGAAGGCTCGCAACTGGGCGGGCGCTTCCTGGCCAAGCGGCTGGAAGACGTGACCCCGCCCCTGCCGCTGAGCTACCTGCGCGGCTATGGCGACGAGGTCGGCGCGCTGTGGAAGGGCTTCCTGCAGCATCTGGACAGCGCCGCCCAGGGGCACGAAGCGCGTGCGCTGCAAGGCGCGCAGGACGCGTTCGACAGCCTGACCGCGTGGCTGCGCAGCCAGCGCGCACTGCAGGCCTAGGCCGCTTCTCAGTACCCCGCGGGCTCGCGCCCCTTGTGCGCGACGCCCATGAAAAAGCCCGGCCAGGCCGGGCTTTTTCATGGGCTTCTCGACAAGCAGCGGATCAGAGCTTTTCGGTCTCGCCCGACTTGGGCTGCCACTTCATCAGCCGTTTCTCGCCGACGCCGACGATGTAGTCCAGCACCAGCGCGAACGCCGTCAGGACCACGATGCCGGCAAACACGGTATTGACGTCGAACGTGCCTTCGGCCTGCAGGATCAGGTAGCCCACGCCGCTGGCCGAGCCCAGGTATTCGCCCACCACCGCGCCCACGAAGGCCAGGCCCACCGAGGTGTGCAGGCTGGAGAACACCCAGCTGGTGGCCGACGGCAGGTAGACGTGGCGCAGCAATTGCCGCTGGCGCGCGCCCAGCATGCGGGCGTTGTCCAGCAGGGTCGGGCTGACTTCACGCACGCCCTGGTAGACGTTGAAGAAGACGATGAAGAACACCAGCGTCACGGCCAGCGCGACCTTGGACCAGATGCCCAGCCCGAACCACATGCCGAAGATCGGCGCCAGGATCACGCGCGGCATCGAGTTGGCCGCCTTGATGTAGGGGTCCAGGATGGCGCTGGCGCGCGGCGACAGGCCCAGCCAGAGGCCGAAAGCCAGGCCGGCGATGGTGCCGATGAAGAAGGCCAGCACCGTTTCGGTCAACGTGACCCACAAGTGGGTATAGATGTCGGCGTTGGTGACGAACCAGGCCCAGATGCGGCCCCAGACCTTCAGGGGTTCGCCGAAGAAGAAGGCGACCTTGGAATCGCGCGAGGCGAGATGCCAGACGCCCAGGATGATGACCAGCAGCAGCAACTGCCAGAAGCGCAGGCTGGCGGAACCGGGTTTGAACGACTTGGACATAGGTCAGGCCCGCTTCTGTTGGGCATAGCCCTTGAGCACTTCCTCGCGCAGCACGGCCCAGATGGCCGCATGCAGTTCGACGAAGCGCAGGTTGTTGCGCACTTCGGCCACGTCGCGCGGGCGCGGCAGATCGATCGCGAATTCACCGATGGGGTGCGTGCCCGGCCCGGCCGACAGCACCACGACGCGGTCGCTCATGGCGATGGCCTCGTCCAGGTCGTGCGTGATGAACAGCACGGCCTTGCGCTTGGCCATCCACAGGTCGAGCACCTCGTTTTCCATCAGCTGGCGGGTCTGGATGTCCAACGCGGAAAACGGTTCGTCCATCAGGATGATGTCGGGATCGCGGATCAGCGTCTGGGCCAGCATGGCGCGCTTGCGCATGCCGCCGGACATCTGGTGCGGATAGCGGCCTTCGAACCCGCCCAGTCCGACGCGGCGCATCCATTCGCGGCCGCGTTCCAGGGCTTCGGCGCGCGGCACACCGGCGAAATCCAGCCCGGCCACGACGTTGTCCAGCGCGCTGCGCCACGGCAGCAATGCCTCGCCCTGGAACATGTAGCCGGCCCGCGAATTGATGCCGGACAGCGGCTGGCCAAAGACCTTCACCTGGCCGGACGACGGCGCCAGCAAGCCGGCGCTGACGTTGAGCAGGGTGGACTTGCCGCAGCCCGTGGGGCCCACCACCGACACGAACTCGCCGGGCGCGATGGCCAGGGTCGTGTCGCTGACGGCGGTGTAGCGCTGCGAGCGGTCGTCGCGGGAGACAAAGGTGCAGCTGATGTTTTCCAGCGAAAGCGCGGCTTCAGCCATTGGGGTATTTCTCGTTGGCGCGGCGCGCGAAGTCATTGGTCCAGACCTTGGAGGCGTCGATCTTGGCGGCGTCGAAGTCCGCCTGATAGGCGGCCAGGGCCTTGAGCGCCGTGGCGGCGCCGTCTTCGGGGATCAGGCCGTCGGGCGACAGGCCTTCCAGGCTCTTGCCGATGGCGGCCTTGTAGACGGCCGGATCACCCAGCAGGTAGGTTTCGGGCACGACCTTGGCGATCTCCTCGGGGCCGGCCTTCTGGATCCATTTGTCGGCGCGCACCAGCGCGTTGGTCAGCGCCTGGGTGGTGTTCGGATTGGCATCGATGAACGCCTGCGGGGCATACAGGCAGCCGGC
Organism: Achromobacter sp. 1014246743; assembly: GCF_059760725.1. Classification (NCBI taxonomy): domain Bacteria; kingdom Pseudomonadati; phylum Pseudomonadota; class Betaproteobacteria; order Burkholderiales; family Alcaligenaceae; genus Achromobacter; species Achromobacter sp. 1014246743. The sequence continues at coordinate 38,131 of NZ_JCBANA010000023.1, read as the reverse complement.
CGGCATGTTGCCGCCGAAGATGTCCTGGGTGTCCTTGAGGGTGCGCGTGTCGACGATGATCTGGATGTCGCCCGGCATTTCCAGCATCGACACCACGGGGTCGGTGTTGGAGATGGCGTCGATCTGGCCGCTGCGCAGCGCGGTGACCGCACCCGCGCCGGCGCCCACGCCGATGATGGACACGTCGGAGGCCTTCAGGCCGTGCTTGGCCAGGAAGAAGCTGACCACCATGTTGGTGGACGAACCCGGCGCGGTCACGCCGATCTTCTTGCCTTTCAGGTCGGCCGGGCCCTTGTAGCTGGGCATGTTCTTCCTGGACACGCCCACGCCGATCATCGGTGCACGGCCCTGCAAGGCAAAGGCGCGGTAGAACTGGCCCTTGGACTGCATGGCCAGCGTGTGCTCGAAGGCCCCGGAGACCACGTCGGCGCTGCCGCCCACGACCGCCTGCAGCGCCTTGGAACCGCCGGCGAAGTCGGCGATCGACACGTCCAGGCCTTCGTCCTTGAAGTAGCCACGGGCCTCGGCGATGGACAGCGGGAGGTAGTAGATCAGGGGTTTGCCGCCCACGGCGATCTGGACCTTGGTCTTCTCCAGCTTCTGGGCGCGCACGATGGCGGGGGCCATGCCCATGACGCCGGCAGCGCCGGCCATCTTGAGCAAATCACGGCGTGTGACTGACATGTGTTGTCTCCTTGGGATCAGGCTTACCGATAGCGCCGATCTGCGCCAGCTTGTCGATAGCCGCTGAATCATACCCCAGCGATTTCAGGACTTCCTCGGTATGTTCCCCTAATGCGGGGCCGATCCAGCGGGTGCCGCCGGGGGTCTCGGACAGCTTGGGCACCACCGCCGGCAGCTTGACCGGACGGCCATCGGCAAACTGGTGCTGCTCGATCATGCGCCGCGCCAGGAACTGCGGATCGGTGAACATGTCGGCCACGCTGTAGATCTTGCCGACCGGCACGTCGGCCGCCTTCAGGGTGTTCAGCGCTTCGTCAATGTCACGGCCGCCGCACCACGCCTGGATCGCGCCGTCGATCTCGTCCACGCGGCGGGCGCGCCCGTCGTTGCGGACCAGGTCCGGGTCCGTGGCCAGGTCATCGCGGCCGATGGCCCGCATCAGGCGGTGGAAGATCGCATCGCCATTGCCGGCGATGACGACGTTCTGGCCGTCGCGGGTGGTGTAGGTGTTGGACGGCACGATGCCGGGCAGCGCGCCGCCCGTGCGCTCGCGCACCACGCCGGCCACGTCGTATTCGGGCACCAGGCTTTCCATCATGTTGAAAACCGCTTCGTAGAGCGCCACGTCGACCATCTGGCCCTGGCCGGCGCGGCAGGCCTCGCCGCTCTGGCCGTTCCAGCGGCCGCCGGTGGCATCGCGATGGCGCAGCGCCATCATCGCGCCGATCACGCCGTGCAGCGCCGCGATCGAGTCGCCGATCGAGATGCCCACGCGCAGCGGCGGCCGGTCGGGATGGCCGGACACGTAGCGCAGCCCGCCCATGGATTCGCCGATGGCGCCGAAGCCCGGCTGGTCTTTCATCGGCCCCGTCTGGCCGTAGCCGGACAGGCGCACCATGATCAAGGCGGGGTTGATGGCGCGCAGCTGTTCAAAGCCCAAGCCCCATTTTTCCAGCACGCCGGGGCGGTAGTTCTCGACCACCACGTCGGCGTCCAGCGCCAGCTTGCGGGCGATCTCGCGGGCGTCGGGGTGCTTCAGGTTGAGCGCGATGGATTGCTTGTTGCGGGCCTGTACCGTCCACCACAGCGAATTGCCTTCGTGCAGGTGGCGCCAACTGCGGATAGGGTCACCGCCGCCCGTACCGTCGGGGCCGTGCGGGGTTTCGACCTTGATGACGTCGGCACCGAACTCGCCGAAGATGCGCGCGGCGAACGGCCCGGCGATGAGCGTGCCGAGTTCCAGGACTTTCAGTCCGGTCAGGGCTGACATGATGGGTGTCTTCCTCGTGGGTGTCCGCGCCGTACATGCGCCGCGGATCGATTTGCGAGCGGTACAGGATACCCTGCCCCGCCCCGCCGCCCCAAGGCCTGTGCGCGCCCCGTGGACGGCACGACCTTCGCCCGGCAAACGCCACGCGGGCACGTCAGGTGGTCTTGCGTTCCATCAGTGCCCAGGCGATGGTGCCGGCGTCCACGTATTCGAGTTCGCTGCCCGCAGGCACGCCGCGGGCCAGGCGCGTCACGCGCAGACCGCGTTCGCCCAGGGCTTCCCCCAGGAAATGCGCGGTGGTCTCGCCTTCGGCCGTGAAGTTGGTGGCCAGGATGACCTCTTGCACCACCCCGTCGGTCGCCCGGCGGATGACACGGTCGAAATCCAGTTCCCGCGGCCCGATGCCTTCCAGCGGCGCAACCCGGCCCATCAACACGTAGTACAGGCCGCGGTAGCCGTGGCTGGACTCGATCATGTTCTGGTCGGCCGGCGTTTCGACGATGCACAGCAGGGAAGGATCGCGCTTGGGGTTGGCGCAGGTGGCGCACACGTCTTCTTCGGCGAAGCTGTTGCAACGCGAGCAATGACGCAGGTCACGCACCGCGCCCGCCAACGCCCGCCCCAGCATGTCGGCCCCCTGGGGGTCGTGCTGCAGCAGGTGATAGGCCATGCGCCGGGCAGAGCGCACGCCCACGCCAGGCAGGCGCCGCAGGGCCTCGATCAACGAGACGAGCGGTTCGGGTTCGGGCAGTAGTGGATCCATGGCGCGGCGAAATCTTGCGGACGGCAATAGCCGCGCCGCGGGATGCGGCGACGGCCCGGGCGTTCGATCAGAACGGCAGCTTCATGCCCGGGGGCAACGGCATGCCGGCGGTAACGGACGCCATCTTTTCCTGGGAGGTGGCCTCGGCCTTGCGCAGCGCGTCGTTGAACGCGGCGGCAACCAGGTCTTCAAGCATGTCCTTGTCGTCGGCCAGCAGCGAGGGATCGATCTCGACGCGCTTGACGTCGTGACGGCAGGACATGGTGACCTTGACCAGGCCGCCGCCCGCGGCGCCTTCGACCTGGATCTCGGCCAGGGCGTCCTGCGCCTTCTTCATGTTTTCCTGCATCTGCTGCGCCTGGCGCATCAGGCCGGCCAGTTGTCCTTTCATCATGATCGAGTTTCCTTGAACGAGGGGAATAAGGGGATTTGCCGGCGCCTCAGGCGGCGGCGGAAGGGGGATCGACGTGGCGGATCGAGCCGGCCACGACATGGCCGCCGAAATCGGACAGCAACGCCTGCACGAACGGGTCGACGGCGACCGCGTCTTCGGCGGCCTGCTGGCGCGCCGCACGCTCGGCCTGGGCCACGGCGTGGGCCGTGGCTTCGCCGACGGCGCCGACGTCGACATCCAGGCGGATGCCCTGGCCGAAGTGTTCGCACAGCACGGTCTGCAGCCGCACGCGGCTTTCGCTTTCGGCCAGCGTCCGGACCGCCACCCGCAGGATGACGGCATCGCCCTGCACGCCGGCCCATTCGCTTTGGCGGGCCAACTCGGCGGCCAGCCCGGTTACGGGCAGGCGCGCGGCCAGCTCGGGCCAGGCGGTGGAGGTCATGTCGGCGAGGCGAGCGCGCGTCTGGCGCTTGCGCGCCGGGGCGGCGCCGTCACGCCGGGCGGGCGCGGGCGACGGCACCGGGGCCACCGACGGCGCGCTGGCCAGGGTTTCGAAGTCGTCGTCGGGATCCGACGTGAAGCCGCCGTCCGGTACGAAACCGCCTTCGGCTTCGAAGGGAATTTCCTCGTCGACCCAGGACGGGGGGCCATCATTGTCGTCCGCGGCGGGCGCGACAGCGGCAGCGGCCGGCGTCACAGCGAGCGGTGCGGATTTGGGGGCGACGGGCAATCCGGCGACGGGCAATCCGGCGGCGGGCAATCCGGCGACGGGCGTTCCCGCAGCAGGCGGCGATGCCGGCGCGTCCGTTGCCGCATTCGCGGGAGCAGACGGTTGCGCAGGCGCGGCCGGCGCGACGGATTGCGCGGACGCGTCGGCGGGAATCTCTTCCCAGGGCGGAATGCCAGCCGACGGCGCTTGCGCAGCGGCTGCCGAGTTCGCAGCGGCGGCTGCGGCGGCAACCGGCGCAACGGCCGGTGCGGCGGCGGGGCTTGCGGCAGGTTCATCTGCCACGCTGGCAACCTGCGCCGGAGCAGCCGGGGCGGAGACAGGGGCCAGCACGGGCGTCGCCGCAGCGGCCTGGGCAACCGGCGCTTGCGCCGCGTCGGGCTGCGTCGCCGGGGGCTGATTCGTGGCGGCCTGGCTGGCCGGCGCTTGCCCGACGGACGTTTGTGCGGCCTGAGCTTGAGCGACGACGGGTGCCTGAACAACGGCGGCTTGCGCAACAGGCGACGGCGTCACCGCAGCGGGCGCCGAGGCCTGCACGGCAGGCGCCGGCGACGCAACGGGTGCGGCTGCGACCGGCGCAGCCGGCGCCGGCTGCGCGGCTGCCGTGGCCGGCTCTGCCGTCTGGCGGGCCGGCGTGGCGGGCGCTTCCAGGGCCGTCTGCGGACCGGCGTCGCCATTGAGCGCCAACATGCGCAGGCAGGCCATGATGAAGCCGGCGTATTCGTCCGGCGCCAGCGTCAGTTCGCCGCGGCTATGCACCGCCACGGAATAGAACAGTTGCACGGCATCGGGATGCAGCACCTGCGCCAGGCGGGCGATATCGGCCGCCAACGGGTCTTCGGCCGGCATCGCGCCAGTCACGCGCTGCTCGATGGCCACGCGCGACAGCAGCACAGCCAGGTCGGCCAGCGCGCCGGCATACGACAGGCCGCGGGTTGCCAGCTCGTCGGCCACGGCGAGCACGCTCTTGGCATCGCCGGCAGCCAGGGCGTCGAGCAGGCGCACCAGGTGGCGTTGATCGATCGTGCCGAGCATGCCGCGCACGGCGTCTTCGGTCAGGTTGCCGGCGCTGTAGGCGATGGCCTGGTCGGTCAGGGAGAGCGCGTCGCGCATGGAGCCGGACGCGGCCTGGCCGATGAGGCGCAGCGCAGGGACTTCGAAGCCGACCTGCTCTTCGCCCAGCACCGCCTGCAAGTGGCCCACGATGGAGTCGGCCGGCATCTGCTTCAGGTTGAATTGCAGGCAGCGCGACAGCACCGTGACCGGGATCTTCTGCGGATCGGTGGTGGCAAGAATGAATTTGACGTGCGGCGGCGGCTCTTCCAGCGTCTTGAGCATCGCGTTGAACGCGTGCCCGGTGAGCATGTGCACTTCGTCGATCATGTAGACCTTGAAGCGGCCCGCACCCGGCGCGTAGACGGCCTGCTCGAGCAGCTGGGTCATTTCCTCGACGCCGCGATTGGACGCCGCGTCCAGCTCGAGGTAGTCGACGAAGCGGCCGGCATCGATCTCGGTACACGCGCGACAGACGCCGCAGGGCTTCGAGGTGATGCCGGTTTCGCAGTTCAGGGATTTTGCAAGGATGCGCGACAGCGTGGTCTTGCCGACGCCGCGGGTGCCGGTGAACAGCCAGGCATGATGCAGGCGCTGGGTGTCGAGCGCATGCGTCAGCGCGCGCACCACGTGATCCTGTCCCACGAGGGTATCGAACGATCGCGGCCGCCACTTGCGGGCCAGTACCAGATAAGTCATGGCGGGATTGTAGAGCCTTTGCAAGAGCCTAAGCGATGGCCGGCGTGAAATGCAAAGGGGACGGAATCATCTTCCGGGGAATCCCCCTTGGAAAACAACCCCGTCCCCTTTGAGAAACCGGTTGGCGAGCCTTACTCCGGCACTGACCCTAAACGACTATGGCTGCTTCGTTCCCGACCTGACCAGGTTCACCGTCGAACCATGCGAAGGGGCCCGCCAATCAAGATTCTAGCAGAGCTTCGCGTTGCTCGCTTGCTAGCCTCTTGATTGGCGGGCCCCAGGGGGCTGTAGGGGGGCCCCCTCCCCGGCCCTCCCCCCGGGGGGGAGGGGGAGAGGACGTCGCTTCGCTTGTCCTTTTGGCTCGCTTCGCTTTGCCTTGCTTGCTTGCTCGCTTTGCCTTGCTCGCTTTGCCTTGCTTGCTTGCTCACTCGCTTTGCCTTACTCACTCGCTTTGCCTTACTCACTCGCTTTGCCTTGCTTGCTCGCTTTGCTTGCTTTGCGTTGTCTGCTTGCCTTGTTTACTGGCTGGCTTTATTTGCCTGGTTGAGGGCGTTGCTTGCTTGTCTTGTGGCGTGCTGGCTTCGGTTTGGCTTCTTTTGGTTGTGTCGCGTTGATTGGGTGTGGAGTGGCTGACTTAGGGGGGTGGAGTCAGGTCTATCCAGGCTTTGGCGCGGGGGAAGTAGAGGGCGGCGCGGGCGGGGCGGCCGTCAAGGGCGGTGACTTGGGCGCAGTAGCGCAGGAGTTGGTCGCCGTGGCGTTGGCGCATGCGTTGGGCGAAGGCGGTGGGGGACTCGTTGGGTTGGGGACGGCCGGTTTTGTAGTCGACGATCAGCCAGCCATCTTCGGTGCTCAGGGCCAGGTCGATGACCGAGACCTTGCCGGCGGCGTCGATCAGGGGCCATTCGCGGCGGGCGCCGGATTGGGACAGGAGCCACAGGCCGCGGTCGTCGGACAGGGTCGCTTGCAGGGTGTCCAGCACGGCTTCGGAGGCGGCGTCGGCCTGGCTGGCGGGGATGCCGGCGCGGGTCAGTTGGCGGCGCATGGCGGGCAGTCGGTCAGCCAGTGCTTCGGCGGGCCAGGCGGCGACGCCGTCTTGGCCGATGCGGGCCAGCCATGCGTGGGCCAGGGTGCCGATGGCCGCGTCGTAGCCGGACTCGAGTTGCCAGGCGGGATGCTCGCCGCCCTCGCCCCAGGCGCCGCGCGCGGCGGCAGCGAAGCCGGGGCTGATGGCAACGTCGGCCTGGCGCGACAGGTGTGCCAGGCCGGTCGTATCGATGCGGCGCAGGGGTTCGCCTTGCCATTCGGGGCCGTCTTCGGGCGGCGCGGCGGCGTCTTCGCCGGACGACGGGGGCACGGGCGGGGTCAGGCAGGGCCACAGGCGGCCCAGGAGGCTGGCCGAGGACGGGGTCTTGGGCTGGCCGCTGGCCTCGTCGATCGAGACATGGCCCACCAGGTGCAGGCGCTTGCGGGCGCGGGTGGCGGCCACGTACAGCAGGCGGTCGATTTCGTAGGAAGCGCGGCGCGCTTCGCGCGCCCCCAGGTAGCGCGACACCGGGTCGGCTTCGGTTTCGGCGCGGGCCTTGACCGGGCCGAACAGCACGCGGCCGCCGCTTTGCTCGAAGCGCACCAGCGGCGGCTGGTCGCCACGCGGGGCGCGGTGCAGACCGTACAGGATGACCGTGTCGAACTGCAGGCCCTTGGATTTGTGCATGGTCATGATTTCGACCGCGGCTTCTTCGTCGGCCGCGTCAGGCGCGGCGAACAAGCGGGCGATGCCGGCGTCCAGCGCGGCCGGGTCGATGGCGCCATGGGGTGCCAGGCGCTCGACCAGCTGGAACAGGCTTTCGGCGTCGGTGGCCACCGATGGGCCGCTGTACAGCGCCGGGCCGCCCAGACGACGCCAGAGCGCTTCGACCCAGGCTGCGAAGGGTATGGCGCCCGAGGCGTTGCGCGTGTCCAGCAGCACCATCGCCACCTGGCGCAGGCGGGCATATTCGTCCGGGTGCAATAGCGTCTGCGCCACGGGCGTCGAGGGCGTATCGGCGGATGGGTCCCCATACGGCGGGGCTTCGGCGTCGTCGAACAGCGATCCTTGGGGCGGCGCTTCCGTGTGATCGAACAGCGATCCTTGGGGCGCGGCATCGGCGTGACCGAACTGCCCCCCCTGGTGCGCGACTGCGGTGCGATCGGACCGCTTCCCTGGTGCCAAACCGGATGTGGCCTCGAAGCCCCCCGCGGCCGCCTGGGCCGGCACGATACGCAGCGCGCGTTCCAGCAGCACCGGCACCGGCGTGACGTGGTCGGCACCGAACAGGCGCTGCAGCGATTCCAGCGTCAGGCCGCAATACGGCGCACGCAACACCGACAGCCAGGCCAGCCGGTCACCCGGATGCGACAAGGCGCGCACCAGTTGCACCAGGTCGGCCACCACCGGCCGCAAAGCCAGCGGCACGAGATCGACCGCGCGGCAGCGGATACCCTCTTGCGCCAGCCGGCGCGTCAGGTTGCCCAGGTGGCTGCGGGCCCGCACCAGCACTGCGACGGGGTGCTTGCTGCCGGCGTTTTCCGCCAGCGCCTGGCGCACCAGGCCCACGGCGATGTCTTCGGCCTGTTCTTCCGCCGGGGCCGCACCGGCGCGCGACCAGGCGGGATGAAAGCGCACGGCCGGGTCCGGCAGGGCCTCGTGAAATGCACTGGACGGGCTGTACTTGATGGCGCCCGCCGCCGCGTCGCTGCGCTTGGGCAGCAGTTGCGCAAAGGACTGGTTGACCCAGTCGACGATGCCGGCCTGCGAGCGGAAATTGTCGGTCAGGTTCAGAAAACCCGGTTGCAGTTCGCCCACGCCTTGTTCGGCGACTTCCAGGAACAGCCCGACTTCCGCCTTGCGGAAACGGTAGATGGACTGCATCGGATCGCCCACCAGGAAAAGACTTCGGCCGTCGCCCTGTTGCCAGCCGGACGTCAGCGTGCGCAGCAGGTCCAGCTGCGTCTGGCTGGTGTCCTGGAATTCATCGATCAGCAGGTGCCGGATGGAGGCGTCCAGTTTCAGCAGCAGTTCGCCGGGGTCGTCGGCGCTGCCCAGCGCCGCGGCAGCGCGCTGCGAGATTTCGATGAAATCGACCTCGCCCGTGTCGGCGAACCGCAGCCGCAATTGCGCGACCGCCAGGGCCAGCGTCATAAGCTGCGCGCCCAGCACTTCCCATTGGGCGTCCGAAAAGTGCGGCGAGGGGATATCGCGCACGGCGGCCAGGCGCCGCACCCAGGGGGCGTCGGGGTCCGCGCTTTCCAGCCAGGCCACGAAGGGTTCCTTGTGGGCGCACTTGGCCGGAAAGCCCAGGTTCTTGTTGACGGTCTTGCGCAGCGTGCCGGTGCCGGTGAGCAGCAGGTGCGCCACGGCGCGCCACTCGTCCAGCACCTCGGCATCGGCGGGCAGTTCGTCGGTCCAGTCGAGCAATGCGGCAAGCTTGTTGTCATCGTCGCCGTCCTGCAACTGCGTGGCGGCCAGTCGGGCGGGGCCCGACAGGGCGTCGGCCCAGCCCAGGGGCATGGCCTCGCACAGGGCGTCGAGGTCTTCGCCGATGGCCTCGGCCAGCGTGGCCTCCAAGGCCTCGCGGTCAGAGCCATGGCGCAGCAGCGGCAGCCATTGGTCGCGCTGGCCCAGCATGGCGGCGATGGCTTCCTTGGCGGCCTGCACATCCACGTCCATGTGCTGCAGCAGGATGCGCACGGCGTCGTAGTCGTCGGCCAGGTCGAGCGTGGCGCGGGCCGCGGCCTCGTAGTGGCCGCGCGCATCGTCGGTGATCTCGGGCATGCCGCCCAATTCGGACAGCCACGGCATGCTGCGCACCAGGCCCGCACAGAACGAGTCGATGGTGCGGATGGCCAGGCGCGCCGGGTGGTCCAGCAGGTGCCAGCCCTGTTCATCGTTGCGTGCCAGCGCGGCACGGGCCAGGTCCCAGCTGCGGCGTTCGTGCGCCGCATCGGGCGGAGCATCCAGGCCGCGGCGCAACTTGCTGAGCACGCGGGCATGCATTTCGGACGCGGCCTTGCGCGTGAAAGTGATGGCGACGATTTCTTCCGGGCGATTCACCGTGGCCAGCAGCGCCAGGATGCGGTCGGTAAGCAGCTCGGTCTTGCCCGACCCCGCGGGAGCCTGCACCAGGAACGAGCGCGCGGGGTCCAGCGCGGCCGCGCGCGCGGCGTGGTCCTGGGGCTGGCGTTCTGTATCGGCCATGGCTCAGGCGTCCTCGTCATCCAGGTGCAAGCGCAGGAAAGGCAGCGCGTCGCAGTATTTCAGATCGTCGCGGCGATACGCCACATTGGCGGCGTAGCCGGCCACGTATTCGTCGGCCAGCGATTCGATGGCGCTGCGCCAGCGCTGGCGTATTTCTGGCCACGACAGTCCGTCGAAATATTTGCTGTCCGCGGCCAGGGTGACGCCCGGCATGCCCAGGTCTTCGTCGGCCAGGCCCTGCGCCGCCACCTGGCGCGCGTGGATCTGGGCCAGCACCAGGCCGGCGACCTCGCCGCCCGCGGCGTCGGCCAGCACCGAGGCGTAGAACGGCAACTGCACGTTCACCGGGCGGCTGCGCGACCAGTCGGGTTCGGGCTTGGCGGCGGCCACCCCGGTCTTGTAGTCGACGATGACGTTGCGGCCGTCGGCCAGGGCATCGATGCGATCCAGCCGCAGTTTCAGGTGCAGCGCGCCGCGGTGCCACTCGTGGTTTTTCTCGACCTGGGCCACGGTAAATGGCAGGCGCTGGGCTTCCATGTCAAGCCACGACGCCAGCACGGTCAGGGCCCGCGCGCATTCCAGCGCCTTGAGCGCCGGGGCGTACTCCTTGAGTTCTTCGTCGGCCGCCTGCGCCACCGCCTGTTCCAGCAGCGCGGGCAGGCGGCCTGTGGCCAGCGTCTCGTGCAGGGCCTCTTGATCGGGCAGCATGCCCCACACCCGTTCCAGCGCCTTGTGCAGGAACTGGCCGCGCACGTTCACCGTGGCGGCGTCGGCGTACGGTGCCAGTTCGCGCCCGCCCAGCCGGTGCCGCACGAAGGCCCAGAGCGGATTGCGGGCCTGGGTGTCGAGCACGTCCAGGCCGCCGCCGCTGCGGTCGTCCGGCGCCAGCGGCGGGCCTTGCGAGTCGTCCAGCGATTCCTGCGGCAGCGCGGCAACGCCTTGTGCGGGCGCAGGCGCCCAGTCGGCGGACTGGGCCGCCGCGATCAGGGGCGATGGCCGCAATTCGCGTTCGCCGTCCATGCGGGCGTGGCTGACGATCAGTTCAGGCGCACACCGGCACAGCGCGGCATACATGCCTTCGGCCCATTCCCGCTCGCGTTCGGGGGTGGCCCGCGGCGCCTTGGCCTGGCGCAGCACCGCCAGCGGCAACAATGGATTGGGCTTGGGTGACGCGGGCAGCACGTCGTCGGTCAGGCCCAGCATCCAGACGCCATCCCAGAAGCCGCCTTCGGCTTCAAGCAGACCCAGCACGTCCAGCCGCGCCAACGGATCGCGTTGCGGCTGGAACGAGGCCGACCGCGCCACGCTTTGCAGCAGGTTGACCGCCGCCACGCCGCCCAGCTTGCCCGCTGCCGGCGCCAACGCCGAAAAGCTGGCCAGCGCGTCGCCCAAGGCGCCAAGCACCTGGTAGCCGACGCTGTCCAGCACGCCTTCGCCGGGAAAACCCAGCGCCGTCAGGGCGGCCTTCATGCGCAGCATCCAGACATCGCAGGACGCACGGTTGCCCCCCTGCGTCCAGATTTCCATGGCCTGGCCCCAGGCCTGCGCCAAGGGCGGTACCACGGCCAGCTGCTTGCGCCACTCGGCCGCGGCAACGTGGACCTGGCCGCGGCGGCGCCAGCGCGCGTCCAGGGCCGCCAACCGGGCGCGTTCGCTGACGTCGCCCGCGCAATGGCCCGCCAGCAAGGCAGCGCCCAGTATCTCGACGCCACAGCCCTTGCCCGCCGCGCACTCGGCCAGCGCCCGCAACCAGGCCAGCGCGGCGCGCGCCAGGGGCCATTCATTCAACGGCCGGCCCACCGCCACGTTGAAGGCAAACGCGGGCTGGCCGCCATGGCCAGCCAGCGCCTGGCTGAGAATGCGGCGCGCGAACGGGGATTCGGCTTCGAGTTGCGGCGACACGATGGCGTAGCGGCCATGGGGATGCTGCTTGAGCTGGCTGGCCGCCCACTCGGCCGCGGCGCGCCATTCAGCGCCCTGGTCGGGCGCCTCGAAGCGCCGCGGCGCAGCCGGCGCGCGCTGCGCGTCGCGCCATTGGGCGATGAGGCAACCCTGTTCTTCGAACGCCTGCAGCAGGCGCCGGAACCGCGGCGACAGGTCAGTGAAACCCGCCAGCACCAGGTGCCCCGGCGTCGCCAGGCGGCCGTCTTCCAGTGCACCCAGGACCCGGGCGTAGCCCTGGTTGGCGTCTTCGGCATCGATGGCGGCCAAGGCCTTGCGATAGCGCTGGCGCCAGCGCGCAAAACCCCGGTATTCGTCGGTATCGGCGCCGGACGGCACATGCAGCGCCCATTCGTCCATGAGCAGGTCGGCGTCCATCGACAGGCGTGCGGCCTGGCTGGCGTCGAGCAGCACGCGTTCAGCTTCTTCGGCGCGGATCGCTTCGGTCCAGACCAGCTGGGTGGCGAAGCTGTCCAGACGGTAGGCGGGCACGCCTTCGTCGGCCTCGAACGCCAGTTCGTTGGCGGATTCGGCCAACCAGGCGGACAAAGGCAGGATGCGGGGCAGTTCACTGACCTGGCGCTCTTGGCGCAGCAAGCCGGCCAGCTCGAGCGTGAGCCGGCGCGACAGGCGGTTGTTGACGGTCAGCACCAGCATGTCGGCGGCAGGCAGGCCACCGATGTCGGGCAAGCTGAGGTCGGGATAGGAAAGCGGTGTGTCCTGCATGGAAGGCGAAGAAGAATTCACCGCCGTAGGATACCGCGAGCCGACCCCGCCTACGTGGCTAAAAACCGCACAGTGAGGCCAGGTTTTCCCAGTGGATCTGCATCTCGGGCGTGGTGTAGCCCCAGAAGGCCAGGCCCAGCACCAGCGCCAGCGCGGCCCAGCCGGCCACGCGCCAGCCGGTGTGGCGTCTGGGCGAAGCGGGCGGCGAGGCAGGCGTGGGATTCATGGCGGACTCGGGGTGATTACGCGGACGCCGCAGCCGGTTGCGTCACCGGTTGCTCGCGCACCGGCAGGCACAGCAGCGCGGCCACCACCGCCAGCACCACGCCCAGCCACCAGACCAGGTCGTAGTTGCCGGTCGTGGCATAGGCATAGCCCCCCAGCCACACGCCGATGAAACTGCCCAACTGGTGGCCCAGGAACACGATGCCGGACAACGTGGCCGCATAACGCAGGCCGTAGATCTGCCCGATCAGCCCCTGGGTCAGCGGCACGGTGCCCAGCCAGAACAGGCCCATCCAGGCGGCAAAGGCATACAGCACCCAGGGCGACAGCGGCATCCACAACAGCAACAGGATGCCGAAGGCGCGCATGCCGTAGACCACCGCCAGAAGACGCTTCTTGCTGTATTTGCCGCCCAGCTTGCCGGCGTAGAACGAGCCCAGCACATTGAACAGGCCGATCAACGCCACGGCGGTGGCGCCCTGCCCGGGCGTCAGACCGCCGTCGGTGACGTAGGCCGGCAGGTGCAGCGTGATGAAGGCCGTGTGGAAGCCGCAGACGAAATAGCTCCAGAACAGGAAATGGAACGACGGATGACGCACGGCCTGGCGCACCGCGGCGGCCAGCGATTGCTGCGGTCCGCCTTGCGCTTGCGGCCGACCGCGCAGGAAATACGCCAGCGGCGCGGCGCAGGCCACGAACAGCGACAGCACCCACAGTGCGCCCGGCCAATCCAGCCCGGAGATCAAGACCTGGCCCGTAGGCACCACCGCGAATTGGCCCAGCGAACCGCCGGCACTGGCGATGCCCATGGCCGTGCTGCGGTAGGCCGGCGGCACGGCGCGGGCCACCACCGGCAGGATCACCGGGAACGTGGTGCCCGCCTGGCCCAGCCCGACCAGCACGCCGGCGCTCAGGTACAGCGTGGCCTCGTCGGTGGCGAAACGCGTGCCGATCATGCCCAGCATGTACAGCACCGCGCCCAGCGCAATGGTGCGGCCGGAGCCATAGCGGTCGGCCAGGATGCCCATGAAGATACAGGCCACGCCCCAGACCAGGTTCTGCAGCGCGAAGGCCATGGAGAAAACGTCGCGGCCCCAGCCATGGGCCAGTCCCATCGGCTGCATGAACAGGCCGAAGGTGGCGCGCACGCCCATGGCCAGAAGCACGACCAGGGTGCCCAAAACGAGGGTGCGCACGGAAAGCGTATCGGTATTGCCAGACATGATTGTTCTTATTGATGATGGGAAACGCCCCCTCCTCGGGACGGTCCAGCCGCAGGCCGGACCTTCACATGATAATCAAATCGCCTCGCCGCCCCGGCAATAACCGCGTCGCCATGAATGCCGTGCGGCATCGAATATAGTTGATTTTATCAACCAAATATTCCAGAATGGGATTTTCCCCAGGCACGACGACCATGACTCTGCAGACCCCGTTGACCCGCTTGCTCGGCACGCGCTATCCGATCATCCAGGGCGGCATGAGCTGGGCCTCGTCCAATGCGGCGCTGGCGCTGGCGGTATCGCGCGCCGGCGGGCTGGGCGTGATCGCCGCCGGCCCGATGTACCCCGACGTGCTGCGCGCCGCCATCCGCGACGTACGCGACGGCACCGACGCGCCCTTTGCCGTCAACATTCCGCTGTACAACAAGCGCGCGCAGGAACACATGGACATCGCCATCGGCGAGGGCGTGCCGGTCATCATTGCGTCCCAGGGCGGCCCGCAAAAGCACATCGGGCGCGCGCGCGAAGCGGGCATCAAGTGGTTGCAGGTCATTGCCAGCCCCGAGCATGCCGCCAAGGCGCAAGCGGCGGGCGTGGATGCCGTGATCGCAGTGGGCCTGGAAGCCGGCGGCCACCCCGGTCCGGACGAGATCGGCCTGCACGTGCTGGTGCGCGCAGTGGTGCGGCGTGTGACGGTGCCGGTGGTGGCGGCTGGCGGCATCGCCGACGGCGCGGGCATCGCCGCCGCGCTGTGCCTGGGCGCGGCGGGCGCGCAATTGGGCACCCGTTTCCTGTTGACGCCCGAAGCCGGCGTCTGCGACGCCTACAAAGACGCCGTGCTGGCCGCCGGCGTGGCCGACACGACCCTGGTGGGCCGCGGCCGTTCGCCGGTACGCATGCTGCGCAACGCCTTCGCGCACGACTACCTGGCCGCCGAACGCGGCGGCGACGCCGCCGCGCTGGACGCGATGTTCGCGGCAAGCTCACTGAAACAGGCCGCCTTCGACGGCGACGTGCAAGGCGGCAAGGTCGAGGCCGGACAAAGCGCCGGGTTGATCGACAGCCTGCAACCGGCAGGCGCCGTCGTGGAACAACTGGTGGCTGAAACGCGCGAGGCGCTCACGCGCGTGGCGGCGTTGGCGGGATGAACGAGAAGGGGCCGCCCAAGGCGGCCCCCCTTCCCAGCCAGCTTCCCTTACTTCTTCATCAACCCCGCCGCCTGCACCAGCTTGCGCATGGCGGTCTGGTCTTTTTCCACGAATGCCGTGGCTTCCTGCGGCGTCATGTTCCACAGGTCCACACCCTGCGCCTGCATCAGCTTGGCGTATTCGGGATTGGCATTCACCTTCGCCACCGCGTCGTTCAGGCGTTGCAGCACCTCCGGCGGCGTACCCTTGGGCGCGGCCAGGCTGTACCAAGACGCGGACTCGGCGCCCTTCACGCCGGATTCGGCCAGGGTCGGCACGTCGGGCAACAGCGGCGAGCGCTTGTCGTTGGCGTAGGCCAGCGCCTTCAGGCGGCCGCTGCGGATGAATGGCAGGCTGGCAGCCAGGTTCAACACGGCCATGTCCACCTGCCCGCCCACCAGGTCATTGATGGCCGGCGCAGCGCCGCTATAGGGAATGTGGACGATGTCCACGCCCGCGCGTTCGCGGAACAGTTCAGCGCCCAGGTGCGGCGAACTGCCGGGGCCGGCCGAGGCGTAGTTGATGCGGCCAGGCTCCTTGCGCGCCATCGCGATCAGTTGCTCGATGTTTTCGGCCTTCAGCGTGGGCCGCACCACCAGCATGTTGGGCTGGTTGGCGACGATGGACACGAAGGCGAAATCCTTGATGCCGTCGTACGGCGTCTGCTGCATGAGCGGCGTGACCACGTGCGCGGCGGACGTGCCCAGCAGCAGCGTGTAGCCGTCGGGCTTGGCGCGGGCGACGAAGCTGGCGCCGATGGCAGCGCCGCCGCCGGCCTTGTTCTCGACGATGACGGTCTTGCCCAGCTGCTTTTCAAGCTCGCGCGCCAGGGCCCGGCCCAGCACGTCTGCAGGACCGCCGGCGGCATAGGGGTTCACCAGCGTGATAGGTTGCGAGGGATACGAATCGGCCGCGACGGCCGAGGCGCTTAACGCGCCCGCCGCCGCGACGCATAACAGGCGCTGCAGAATCTTCATGGGTTGTCTCCTGGAATATTGTGTTTTTTTGGGGTGAATCAGATGAGGCCCGAGGCGTCATGCCCCAAGGCCTTGATGCCTGTTGAAACGGAATACGCGCTCGTCACGGCAGTCCTAGATCGCGCCCTGGGCGCGCAAGGCTTCGATCTGCGCGGGCGACAGGCCCAGCCGCCCGCCCAGGACGCTGTCGGTGTGCTCGCCCAGCAAGGGCGGACGCTCCAGCCGCGGATCGTCGAAACCGTCGAACTTGAATGGCACGGGCACGGCGCCGAAACGGCCGATGGCCGGGTGGTCGTAGCTGGCCACCATGCCGCGCGCCAGCACGTGCTCGTTGTGCAGGATCTCTTCCACGTCCAGGATCGGCCCCGCCGGCACGCCGCGTGCATCGCAACGGCGGCACAGTTCGTCGCGGGTCAGCCGGGCTGCGGCTGCCGACAGGCCGGCCATGACTTCTTCGCGGCGCGCCACGCGCACGGCGTTCCTGGCCAGGTCCGGGTCATCGGCCCACTGCGGCAATTCCAGCGCTTCGCACAGCGGCTTCCAGTGCTGGTCGCTGCCGGTGATCTGGACCCAGCGGCCATCGCCGCATTCGAACGCGGCGGACGGCACCCGCCCCGGGTGCTCGGTGCCCAGCCGCGGCGGCACTTCGCCCAGCGCGAAATAGCGCGCGGCCGCCAGCGACAGCAGCCCTACCTGGCCGTCGAGCATCGAAAAATCGATATGGCAGCCCTGGCCCGAACGGGCCCGCCCGACCAGCGCCGACAGGATGCCGATGGCGGCCCACAGGCCCGAGGTCAGGTCGCTGACCGGCAGGCCGGGCTTGACCGGACCGCCGCCGCGCTCGCCGGTCAGACTCATGATGCCGCCCATCGCCTGGAATACAGTGTCGTAACCCTTGCGCGGCGCATACGGCCCGGTCATGCCGAACCCGGTACACGAAAAATAGATCAGGCCGGGGTTATCCGGCGCGATGTGGTCGCGGTCCAGGCCGTATTTCGCCAGCGTGCCCACGGGAAAATTCTCGACCACCACGTCGCAGGTCTGCGCCAGGCGCCGGATCACGGCCTGGCCTTCGGGGTGGCGAAAGTTCACCGTGACCGATTGCTTGCTGCGATTGAAGGCCAGGTAGTAGGCGGATTCCGTCCCGCCTTCGCCCTGCACCTTGGGTTCGAAGCCCCGCGTTTCGTCGCCGCCGCCGGGCTGCTCGACCTTGATGACGTCCGCGCCCAGCTCGGCCAGGATCATCGAGGCGAACGGGCAGGCCAGCACGCGCGACAGGTCCAGGATGGTGACCCCTTCCAGCGGCCTCATCGCACCGCTCCCTGGCGAAAGCCCCGCATGATGACGTTGGCGTCGCGCCCCACGCCCAGCGCCTCGGCCAGGCCCAGGTCGGCCGTGCGATGGAACGCCCGCTTGGTCAGCCCCATGGCCGCTGGCTCCCAGCCCGCCAGGCGCTGCGCCATGGCCAGTGCCTGGTCCAGCACCTGCGCGGCGGGCGCGACACGGTTGGCGATGCCCAGCGCCAGGGCCCGGGCGCCGTCGATCGGTTCGGCCATCGCCACCAGTTCAAAGGCATGCTTGCGACCAACCTGGCGCACCAGGTTGGCCATCACCACGGCGGCCACGATCCCATGGCGCAGCTCGGGATAGCCAAAGCGCACGTCCTCGGCCATCACCGTCAGGTCGCAGGCCAGCGCCAGGCCGGCGCCCCCGCCCAGCGCGTTGCCGTGCACGGCGCCCACCACCGGCGTGGCCATGCGCGAGAACACCAGGTGCAGGTCGGTGGTCAGGTCGGCGCGTCGCAGCACCGCATCGGGTTGCTCCGGCGTCAAGGCCGAGAATTCCGTGGTGTCGGCGCCGGCGCAGAACGACTTGCCGTTGCCCGTCAGCACCACCGCGCGCACGGCCGCGTCCTGGTCCGCCTGCCGCAGCGCGTCCAGCAGCGCGGTGGTCAGCGCGGTATTCAGTGCGTTGTGCTTTTCCGGGCGGTTCAACCGCAGCACCCGGACGGCGCCCAGGTCTTCGATGATCAGTTCCGACATCACGGATATCCTTTGCCAATGGCAACGTGCAAATTAATTGATTAAATCAACAATAAGGGTAAAAAAAGCGCGCGCCCCGCGCTCAGCGTGGCTGCACGCCCCGGCCGCGACGTGCGGGCACTTCCGCCTTGCACTCGTTCAGCATGTCCAGCGCGTGACCCGTCAGCTTGTCCAGCATGCGTTCCATGGCGTCGCGTTCGGCCTGCGTCAGCACCGACAGCATGGCCTCGTTGCGTTCGACCGCCGCCGGGAACATCTCGTCGTACAGTGCGCGGCCCGCGCGCGTCAGGTCCAGGCTGACGCCGCGGCCATCCTGGCTGTCGGCACTGCGCTGGATCAGGCCGCGTTCGATCAATTCGGACACGGTGCGGCTGGCCTGGCTCTTGTCGATATTTGCCTCGCGCGCCACCGTGTTCAACGACATGTCCGGCGCCGCCCCCAGCAGCGCGATGATGCGCCATTCGCGCGGCCCCACGCCGTAGCGGCTTTCGTTCAGGCCAGCAGCGATGCGGCTGGACACGTAGGCCAGGCGGTTCAGGCGATACGAGAACAGTTCCTTGAGCGCCTGCGGAGCGGGGCGCGTGGAAGGGGCTGGCTTGGATGCGGGTCGGGTGGCCATGGCGGGACTCGTCAAATGCGTCGGAATACGGGGCGCGCGCAGGTCGCGCATTGCTGCCCGCATGATATACAAACACGGCGCGCGGTCATCAAACGCCCCCCGCGGCGGCGATCAGCGGATTGAACCCGCTTTGCGCCACCCGGCTGTGCAGCGCACGCCCCAGCACGTCCTGGCAGCGCTGCGACACGGCGGGCAACGCCTGCAGGTCCAGCCCCGTGCGCACGCCCATGGATTCGAACAGGTTGACCAGGTCTTCGGTGGCAACGTTGCCGGTATGCCCGCCCCCGTAGCGCACCTTGGCCGGGTGGCCGCCGACGCCGCCGAAGGCGCAGTCGAAATACCTGACGCCCGCGTCCAGCGCGGCCACGTAATTGACCAGGCCGGTGCCGCGCGTGTCGTGAAAGTGCGCCACCGGCGTCACCTCGGGCATCTCGCGCGCCATGCGGCCATACAGCGCCCGCACCGAGGCCGGTGTGGCCATGCCAGTAGTGTCGCCCAAGGTCACGATGCCCACGCCCAGGGCCGCGAAACGGCGCACATCCGCCATCACCGCATCGGGGTCCACCGCCCCCTCGAAGGGGCAACCGAAGGCCACCGAGATGGTGCCGATCAGGCGAAAGCGGCCATCGGCCAGCCGTGCCATCTCGGCAATGTTGTCCCATTGCGCGGCCCGGTCGCGCTTGAGATTGCGCGCCGAGTGCGACTCGCTGGCCGAGACCAGCAGGCTGATTTCGTTGGCGCCGATGCCGCTGTCCAGATCGATCAACGCGCGCTGCACCGCGCGGGCGTTGGCGCAGGTGGCCTTGTACCAGACGCCGCCCCGTCGCGGCAGCGCGGCCAGCAGCTCGGTGGCATCCGCGAATTGCGGTACCACCTTGGGATTGGAGTACGAGGTGGCTTCGATCCGCTCGAACCCCACTGCGGCGAAGCGATCGATCAGTTCAGCCTTCACGTCCGTGGGGATGAAGTCGGGCTCGTGCTGCAGGCCGTCACGCGCAAAGCATTCGCACAGCACCACGTCGCGCGCGCTCACGATTGCGGCTCCAGCCCGAACAGCGCCACCGCGTGCGCGCGCAGCTTGTTCTTCTGCACCTTGGAACTGCCCGTCATGCCGATGTGCTCGAAGCTGTCCACGATTTCGACATAGCGCGGCACCTTGAAGTTGGCGCAGCGCGCCTTGCACCAGGCGGTCAGCTCGGCCGCGGTGCAGTCCTGCCCGTCTTTGAGCAGCACGAACGCGGCGGGCACTTCGCCCAGGCGCGCGTCGGGCACGCCCACCACCTGCGCCATGCGCACGGCGGGATGGCCGTGCAGGGTTTCTTCCACTTCGGCCGGCGCGACGTTTTCACCGCCCACGCGGAACATGTCCTTCAGGCGGCCCACCATGCGCAGGCGACCCGAAGCGTCCATCTCGCCCAGGTCACCGGTGCTGAGCCAGCCATCCGGGCCCAGCGCGCGCGCGGTGGCCTCGGGCATGTTGTAGTAGCCCTTCATCACGCTCCAGCCGCGCGCCTGGATCTCGCCGGGCTCGCCCGCCGGCAGCGGCTGGCCGGTGCCGGGGTCCACCACCCGCACCTGCATGCCGGGATGCGGCAGCGCCCACCCCATGGCGCGCAACTCGAACGGATCGTCGAACGACGACAGCGTGATGTTGGGTGAGGCCTCGGACTGACCATAGGCGTTGCAGATGCCCGGCACGCCCATGACATCGCGGATCTTCTGCATGACTTGCGGCCCCGCCGCCGCCCAGCCGCCGCGCAGGTGGATGCGGCGGCGATCGAAGTCCGGGTGGCCCATCAACATCAGGAAGATGGTGTCGTTGCCGGACGTCAGCGTGCAGCGTTCTTCATCCAGCATGCGCAGCGCCTCGGCCACGTCGAACTTGGGCAGTGTCAGCAGGCAGCAGCCGGTCATCAGGCTGACCAGGATCGACAGCGTGGTGCCGGCCACATGGAAGTACGGCCGGATGCTGAAGTAGCGGTCGTCGGGCCGCACGCCGATGCGCTGCGCCGCGGCCCAGGCGTTGGTCAGCATGTTGGCATGCGTCAGCATCACGCCTTTGGGGAATGAGGTCGTGCCGGAGGTGTACTGGATCAGCAGTACGTCGTCGGGCGTGACGTCGCGTTGCAAGGCGTCGAGTTCGATGTCGTCGACGGGCGAGGTGGGATCGCCTGCCCCAATGAACTCTTCCCAGGATTGAGCGCCGGGAAGGCGACGCTCGCCCAGCACCACCACGCGCCGCAGCCGCGGCAGCCGCGTCCCGGGCAACGCGCTGTTCAGCGCCGGCTCGACCTGCGTGAGCAAATCCAGGAAGTCGATGCCCAGGAACGTGTCCGCCGTCAGCAGCAGCGTTACGTCGGCCTGCTTCAGGCAGAACTCCAATTCATCGGTCTTGAAGCGCGTGTTGACCGGCACGGTCACGGCGCCAAGCATGGCGCAGGCGTAGAAGCTCTGCACCCACGTGCCGCCGTTGCCCAGCAGCACGCCCACATGATCGCCACGGCGCACGCCGGCCGCGTGCAGCGCGTGGGCGATGCGTTGCGCGCCGTCATGCAGTTCGGCCCACGACAGGCGTTCGCCCGGCGCCACGAAGGCTTCTGCCGTGGCACGCTCGGCCACCTGGCGCGCCAGCGCCTGCGATAGCGTCATCGGGGCGATCATGCTTGGTCTCCTGCGCCGCCAAAGCCGGCGATCGCCTGCTTCCAATCGGTGCCGCGCAGGTTTTCTTCGATGGCCAGCAGTTCGATGGCCATGGCGCCTTCGCGCGTCGTCGCCAGGCCCTGGTCGATGCTGCGCTTGGTCAGCCGGACCGTCAGCGGCGCGGCGCGCGCGATGGCCGCGGCCATCGCGGCCGCCTCGTTTGCCAGCGCCTCGGGGGCGTAGACATGATTGACCAGGCCGATCTCGCGCGCCTCGGCCGCATCGAAGCGGCGGCCGGTGAACAGCAGTTCCTTGGCCAGGCGCGCCCCCGCAATGCGCGGCAGCCGCTGCGTGGCGCCCACCGTGCCCCAACCCACTTCGGGATAGCAGAACACCGCCTCGGACGAGGCCAGCACGAAGTCGCACGCACCGGCGATCTCGCAGCCCGAGCCGAACGCGGCGCCCTGCACCACGGCGATCACCGGCTGCGGCATGCGCTCGATCGCGCCATAGGCGGCAAAGCCCTGCACCCGCCGCGCCGTCATCTCGGCGTTCGACATGGTCTTGCGCTCTTTCAGGTCGGCACCGGCGCAAAAGGCGGAGCCCGCCGCGTTGATCAGCACCACGTGCGCGCTCGGCTCGGCCGCCAGCCACTGCATGGCCTGCACCAATTCGGCGCACATGAGGGAATTGAGCGCATTGCGGCTGTCGGGCCGGTTCAGCGTCACCGTGGCGACACGGTCCTGCACGCCCAGCAAGATCGTGTGGAAAGTCGGGGTCATGCCTCACTCCTGGATGTTCTAGGTATGGGGCCGAACGCTGGGCATCGCCTGCCGCGGGGTCCGGCCGTGGCAGTCAATATAGGGCATATAGTTGATTAAATCCACTATTTTTCTAGCCACTCCCGTGCCGGGGGCCATGCAAGAAAAAATCTGCATCACTCGCTCAGGCAGGTCGGGCGCCAGCCAGATTGGGCGACGCTATGCCAGAGAGATGAAAAGAGAAGGCGAGCCGACGAGTTGCGCGACACCAAGGCCGCACCTATCGACGATATAGGGACACTGCGGACGATAGACTACTGCAGGGAATCGATGAGATGACGCAGGCGCTGGATGAAGTCATCGAGCTCGTAAACGAAGAAGTTGACCGGCGTCAGGATGCCGCGAGTCTCATAACAATCCCCCTTGCGCTCTGTACCTTGCGCATAGGACCTTGCGGTCTCCACATCGGGCGTCGACACTTCCCGAGCGTCCAAATACTCGAGCTGCCCCTTCAAGTATTGAAGTTGGCCACTAACGAACTGGTGAGGATCGTCGCCCGAGGCCACCGGACCTGTTTCGGGCCTGACGGGACAGGGCTTGACCGGCTCGAGCGTATAGATGATCTGGTCCACGACATTGGTCTTCGAAGACCTCGCGACAAAACGCTCTGTTTCATCGAGATCCCGGTATTCCGGAAAGTAGAAGAAGCCGATCTTGAGAGTCTTGAATTCAATACCCAGTTCACTGTTGGCCGAATAGCGCAGCCCCCAATGCCTGCAACTTGGCGTTTCATACTGGTATTTCGGCAACGCATCGGTCTCTGCATCTGACGAGAAGAACCGGAAGGTGTGCTCGTTGAAGCAGATGTTGTTGTTGTGAAACGGGTTGGCGAAATTGGACGTTGTCGTGAAATAGGGCACGACCAGCTTGAACTGCCCACCCGGCCTCAGAACTCGGTAGACCTCGCTCAGCACGTTGAAAAAGCCGTCCAAGGTGAGGTGCTCGAGGGCGTGAGAAGAGAACGCGAAGTCGACGCTGTTGTCGTCGAATGGCAGCTTCTCGCGATTCAAGTCGATCACCAAGTCCGCGTCGCTCATCGGAGAGAAATCGATGCCAATCGAACCCGCAATCTTCTTGCGGCCGCATCCAATGTCGATAGATACCATACGTGTACCGTAGTAGTGAAAGACTGAAAATTTTCCCGCCCGAGTCCTCGCTCGAAACTCCAGGATCGGCAAGCCGGCGCTATGGTACTTTCGATCTGTGTAATTAGCCAGACGACCTCGAATCATGCCCCTCATTCCGCTCTGCTGGAGCGACGAAGGGTGATAAACTGCGGCGCGCGACGTATTGCACATTGCAGAAAGTTCGAATGTTCAAGCAAGGGGCCGGAAGCAGGCACCTGCCAGTTGCCCGTCTCGCCGTAGTTAAATGGATATAACCGGCCCCTCCTAAGGGTCAATTGGTGGTTCGATTCCACCCGGCGAGGCCACCCTTCCCCGGCCTTGACTGCGCCCCCCGCAGCCCCGCCCCTGGCGTTATCCCGCCCCCTGCATCGCCAACCCCAAGAAAATTCAGCCCTTTCAGCAAGATGAGGGTTAATCCGGGCTACGCTCACGCGCCGCGCGACGGTAGCGTCTCGGGACGCCGTTGGTGACAAATTGATCATCCGTCAATATGTCCCCGGTATTTTTTTAGGCGATGATAGCGAATCGTCTTGCGCGCAACTTGAAATTGCTGTTTAAATTCGACGCGTAAGCCTCTAATTCATCTGGACTTTTCCTGAAGCACCGCAAGCCCGGACCGGGAAATAATTCTTCACAGACTGACAAGCCTGCTCAAACCATGGCATTTAACTGGAAACGTGCGATTGCGAACGCGATAGCGCCGGCGGCGCTGGCGATGTGCGCGCTCCTGCCCTCCGCCGCGTTCGCCGCGAAAAACACCGACCCTTGCAAGACCAACGCCAAATCGGCGGCTTGCAAGGCGCAACAAGCCAAGAAAGCCCCCGCCCCGGCCAAGGCCGGCGCCGGCAAGCAAAGCGCAGGCAAGGCCGCGCCCAAGGCGGCCGCCCCGAAATCGGCTGCCGGCAAAGGCACTCCGAAGGCTGCCGCGGGCAAGCAAGCCCCCGGCAAGCAGGCATCGGCCAAGCAGGCCGCCCCCAAGCCGGCCGCCGGCAAGAAGGCCGCCCCGCCCAAGGGCGGCAAGCAGGCCGTCGCAGCGCAAACGCCGGCCAAGAAAGGCGCCGCCGGCAAGAACGGCAAGCCCAACAAGCCCGCCCGCGGCCAGCGCACGGCCGCCGCGGCATCGGCCGCCATGCCGCCGCCCGCCGTGTCGGTGCGCGCCGAAGCTGCCGCGCTGCGTTCCAGCACCGCCTACGTACAAGACCTGGCCACGTCCACCGTGATCTTCGCCAAGAATGAAAACGTGGTGCGCCCCATCGCTTCCATTTCCAAGCTGATGACGGCCGTGGTGGTGGTGGATGCCAACCAGCCCATGGACGAAATGCTCGAGATCACCGACGAAGACGTCGATGGCCTGAAGCACACGACCTCGCGCCTGCGCGTAGGCACCAAGCTGTCGCGCGGCGACATGCTGCACCTGGCGCTGATGTCTTCCGAAAACCGCGCCGCCAACGCGCTGGGTCGTCACTACCCGGGCGGCCTGCCGGCCTTCGTGGCCGCCATGAACGCCAAGGCGCAGTCGCTGGGCATGACCAGCACGCACTTCATCGAGCCCACCGGCCTGTCCAGCAACAACGTGTCGTCGCCGCACGATCTGGCCCGCCTGCTGCGCGCCGCCTCGCAGCGCCCGCTGATCCACCGCTACTCCACCGATACCGAGTACGACGTCGAGATCAATAACCGCACCCAGACGTTCCGCAACACCAATCTGCTGGTGCGCAAGCCCGACTGGGACATCAAGGTATCCAAGACCGGCTACATCAACGAAGCCGGCGAATGCCTGGTGATGCTGGCGCGCATCAACGGCCGCGACCTGGCGATCGTGCTGCTGGATTCGCAAGGCAAGCTCTCGCGTATCGGCGACGCCGTGCGCATCCGCCGCATCGTGCAAAGCGAAGTGGCCATGGCCTCGGCGCAGCCGGGCGGCTGAGTCCGCCCGCAAACGTCCACAAAAAAGCCCGATCATGATCGGGCTTTTTTTTTCCTGCGTCCCCTGCCTGCCCCCTGCCCTGACGGCAACCCTGGCGCCACACTCGGACGTCGGGGCAGCCCGCCGCGGCACGGCGAGCTAGGCGGCGACCGGTCGTTTCTGGCGCAGGGGCTGCGGATCGTACAGCGACGCCGGCAGGCCTTCGAGCACGGCCTGGGCATCGAGCGACCGAATCGGCACGCCGGCATCGGCGGGAATGCGGCCTTCGGCCTGCAGCAATTGATAACGCAGGCAGCAGACGCGCAGAAACGAGGTGAAGTTGGCGGCCTCGCCGCGGTACTCGACCAGTTCGTCGTAGAGGCGTTCGATCAGTTGGGTCACCCGCATGCCGTCGCGCGCCGCGATTTCTTCCAGCACCTGCCAGAACAGCTGTTCGAGCCGCAGGCTGGTCGCCACGCCATGCAGGCGCAGGGAACGGGTTTCGGGCGCGTAGGATTGTTCGCTCGCGCGGATGAAGATTTCACACATGGGCGCTCCTGGTGCGGGGACGGGGCTGCGGTCCACTGTACGACGACAGGCGCGGGCGCGGCAAGTTGCGGCCATTCCCGGGTGGCTGGCCGCCATTCTGAAACGACACGTTTCGCGGGGGCCTCGCATTCGGACACGATTGATATAAATCAAGGTCTCGGACGCGTGCCCATCCGAGCATGGTGAAACTGATCTGACTTCGGAGGTAGTGATGGACAAGACGATGAAGGCCGCAGTTGCACGAGCATTCGGCAAACCCCTGGAAATCGAAGAAGTCGCAGTGCCGCGCCCCGGGGCCGGCGAACTCCTGGTAAAGATTGAAGCCTGCGGCGTGTGCCATACGGACCTGCACGCGGTCGAGGGCGACTGGCCCGTCAAACCCAATCCGCCATTCATCCCCGGCCACGAGGGTGTCGGCCACGTGGTGGCCGTGGGCGAAGGCGTGACGCATGTGAAGGAAGGTGATCGCGTCGGCATCCCCTGGCTGTATTCCGCCTGCGGCCATTGCGAGCACTGCCTGGGCGGCTGGGAAACCCTGTGCGAGCAGCAGCAGAACGCAGGCTACTCCGTCAACGGCGGCTTTGCCGAATATGCGCTGGCGGCAGCCGATTATGTGGGGTTGCTGCCCAAGAACGTGGGTTTCGTGGATATCGCCCCGG
Source organism: Achromobacter sp. 1014246743 (assembly GCF_059760725.1). Taxonomy (NCBI): domain Bacteria; kingdom Pseudomonadati; phylum Pseudomonadota; class Betaproteobacteria; order Burkholderiales; family Alcaligenaceae; genus Achromobacter; species Achromobacter sp. 1014246743. The sequence continues at coordinate 11,665 of NZ_JCBANA010000023.1, read as the reverse complement.
TGCTGTGTGCCGGCGTCACCGTTTACAAGGGCCTGAAGATGACGGACACCCGCCCGGGCAATTGGGTGGTCATTTCCGGCATTGGTGGCCTGGGCCATATGGCGGTGCAATATGCACGCGCCATGGGCCTGAACGTGGCGGCGGTGGACATCGACGACGATAAGCTGGCCTTTGCCAAGCGGCTGGGTGCCGAAGTCACCGTCAATGCCAAGACCACCGACCCGGCGGCGTACCTGAAGAAGGAAATCGGCGGCGCCCACGGTGCGCTGATCACCGCGGTATCGCCCAAGGCCTTCGAGCAGGCGCTGGGCATGGTGCGCCGCGGCGGCACGGTCGCCCTGAACGGCTTGCCGCCCGGCGACTTCCCGCTGTCGATCTTCGACATGGTGCTCAATGGCGTGACGGTGCGCGGCTCGATCGTGGGTTCGCGCCTGGATCTGCAGGAATCGTTGCAATTTGCCGAGGAAGGCAAGGTGCATGCCACCGTGGCCACCGAAAAGCTGGAGAACATCAACAGCGTGTTCGACCGCATGCGCCGCGGCCAGATCGAAGGCCGCATCGTGCTGGACTTCGCGTAGCAAAAAATAGCGCCTGCCTCGCGGCAGGCGCTTGTTCATGGGCAGCGCGATCAGTGCGTGATCTTCGTGCCCAGCACGGCCAGGAATTGCGACAGCCACGCCGGATGCGCGGGCCACGCTGGCGCGGTGACCAGGTGGCCGTCGGTGTAGGCCTGGTCAATGCCGATTTCGGCGTAGGTGCCGCCGGCTAGGCGCACTTCGGGCGCGCACGCCGGATACGCCGAGCAGGTGCGGCCCTTCAGGATACCCGCCGCGGCCAGCAGCTGGGCGCCGTGGCACACGGCAGCGATGGGCTTTTTGGCCTGCTCGAAGGCGCGCACGATGTCCAGCACCTTTTCGTTCAAGCGCAGGTATTCCGGCGCACGGCCGCCGGGAATCACCAGGCCGTCGTACGAACCTGCCTCGACGCGATCGAAGTCGTAGTTCAGCGCGAAATTGTGGCCGCGCTTTTCGCTGTAGGTCTGCGCGCCTTCGAAATCATGAATGGCGGTGGCAATGCTTTCGCCGGACTTCTTGCCCGGGCAGACCGCGTGCACCGTGTGCCCCACGGCCAGCAGCGTCTGGAACGGCACCATGGTTTCGTAGTCTTCGGCGTAGTCGCCGACCAGCATCAATAGTCTCTTGCTCATGCTTGTCTCCTGGGGATGAGGGGCGGAGCCGGTTCAGGGGCCCGAGGCCGGGCGGCCGGTTCTTGATGTTCTTCGGCCATTGTGCCCCCACCATCATGCGCAAGGGTGGTAACGGGATACCACGCGCGGACCGAACCGGCGCGCTGCCGGTCGGCCGACGAAGCGCCCCTATTCCAGCGCCACCGTCACCGGCCTGGCGTCCAGCAGGCTGACCAGCACGTTGGGGTCGATGCCCACCAGATAGCCGCGGCGGCCGCCATTGATGTAGACGACCGGATATTGCAGCACCTCGGCCTCGACCCATACCGGCATTTTCTTGCGCGTGCCAAAAGGGGACGTGCCGCCCACCTGGTAACCCGAGTGTCGCTGCGCGACCTCGGGCTTGCAGGGCTCGACCTTTTTCAGGCCGGCCTGGCGCGCCAGGTTCTTGGTGGAGACCTCGCGGTCGCCGTGCATGACCACGATCAGGGGCTTGGCCGATTCGTCTTCCATCACCAGCGTCTTGACCACCGCGTGCGGGTCCAGCCCCAACTGACGCGCGGCCTCGCCGGCGCCGCCATGATCGACGTAATCGTAGGTGTGTTCGGTGTAGGCCACCTTGTGCTGCTTGAGGAATTGGGTGGCAGGCGTTTCGGAAACGTGGCGGGCTTTACTCATGGAGATTGCTTTGGAAAAGGCGTGGATGGCCAAAAGTGTAGGCATCCCGGGCGCGCGCGGCAACCGCGTGGCTCGCGCGGGGCAATCACGCGGCGAGCCCATGGCAGCCGGGTGTCAGCCGCGCGGATGGTGCGCGGCGTGCAGCGCCTTCAGGCGTTCGCGCGCCACGTGGGTGTAGATCTGCGTGGTGGAAATGTCCGCATGGCCCAGCAGCATCTGCACCACGCGCAGGTCGGCGCCGTGGTTCAGCAGGTGCGTGGCAAAGGCGTGGCGCAGCACGTGGGGCGACAGCGGCGCGTTCACTCCGGCCAGCAGCGCGTATTTCTTCACCAGTTGCCAGAATGCCTGGCGCGACATCGCTTCGGCGCGGCCGGTGATGAAGAGCGCATCGCTGACGCGGCCGGCGGCCAGTTCGGGCCGTGCGGTCTTCAGGTATTGATCGATCCAGTGGGCGGCCTCGGCGCCCAGCGGTACCAGGCGGTCCTTGCCGCCCTTGCCCAGCACGACGCGCACCACGCCTTCGTTCAGGCTGACATCCAGCGCCCGCACGCCCACCAGCTCGGACACGCGCAGGCCGGTGGCGTACAACGTTTCGAGCATGGCGCGATCGCGCAGGCCGCGCGGCTGACCCAGGTCGGGCGCGCGCAGCAGCGCATCGACCTGCTGCTCGGACAGCGTCTTGGGCAGACGTGGGGGCTGCTTGGCAGCCACCAGGGTCAGGCAGGGATCGCGCGGTGCGCGATGCTCGCGCAGGGCCCAGGCATAGAAGCGCCGCAGGGCCGCCAGGCGCCGGTTGGCGGTGGTGGCGCGGGTTTCTTCGTGGCGGAAGGCGAACCAGGCTTCGATGTCGCCCTTGTCCGCCTCGACCAGGGGTTTGGCGGGACCGGCCGGCAAGACGTGGGGGGCTACCGCGTCGCCGTAGCGATCGGCCATCTCGCGGGCATAGGCCTCGGGGTCTTCCAGCCAGCGTGCGAAACCCGTCAGGTCGCGGCGGTAGGCGGCCAGGGTATTGGCGGACAGGCCGTCTTCCAGCCAGACGGCGTCGATGAAGGCGTCGATGTCGGTCTGGGAAGCTAGCGATGGGCGGGGTTCTGGCATGGCAAGGATAGGAAAATTGGCCCCATTCTACGGCGGCATCAGCGGCCGGCCACCGCCGCCGCTGCCGACTTGAGCCAGGTTTCGAACAATTTGAGCGCGTCGGATCGTTCGCTGCGCAGCGGATAGCCGAAGTAATAGCCCTGGCTGACCGTCAGCGCCTGCGGCACCGGCATGGCCAGCGTGCCCTGGTCCAGCGCCGGCTGCGCCAGGAAACGCGGCATCAGGCCCACGCCCAGGCCGGCCTGCACCGCGGCCATCACCATGGTGAACAGCTCGTAGCGCGGGCCGCCGGCGGCCTGGGGGCCATACAGGTAGTTGTGGGCACCGTACCACTGACGCCAGGCGTCGGGCCGCGAGCTCAGGTGCAGGTGGGTCATGCCGGCCAGCGCGCCGGCGCCGGCCTCGGTGACCCGGGCCGCCAGCGCCGGGGCGCATACCGGCACCAGTTCGCGCTCGGGAAACAGCAGTACGCCCTGGGTGCCCGGCCACAGCGTATCGCCGTGGTAGAGCGCGCCGTCGAACGGCTGGTCCTTGAACTGGAAGGGCAAGGTGCGCACCGACAGGCTGACGGTGATGTCCGGCTGCTCGCGCTGGAAGTCGGCCAGCCGCGGGATCAGCCAGGTGGTGGCCAGGGTGGGCACGACGGCGATGTGGATGCTGCGGCCCATGCCCGTGCGGCTGACCAGGCCGAAGGTGTCTTTCTCGATCTGGTCCAGGTGATGTCGGATGCGGCCGGCATATTCCGCGCCGTGGTCGGTCAGCGCGATGCGCCGCCGCACCCGGGTGAACAATTGCACCCCCAGGCGGGCTTCCAGGCTGGCGACCTGGCGATGGATGGCGCTGTGGGTCAGCGACAATTCTTCGGCCGCCCGCGAAAAGCTGCCCAGGCGGGCCGATGCCTCGAACGCCTGCAGCGCGCTCAGGTTGGGAATGCCGTTTCTCATGGAGCGGGACCGCCTGGAAAAGAGACGAGAAACCCGGGAAAACCCGCAGCCCGCTTATCGCGGCGCAGCATCGGGGGTCGTGCCGGGGGGTCACTAGATTGTGCAATTTTATCAATTGCGTTGTGCGATCAAGGAACATTATGCTCGGGGGTCCCAACCTCGGCTTACCACGTCCCCACCATGTCCCAGCAAGCTTCCCGCCTTGGCGGCCACATCCTGGTAGACCAACTGGTCGCCCAGGGCGTCAAACACGTTTTCTGCGTTCCCGGCGAGAGCTACCTGGCGGTGCTGGACGGCCTGCACGATGTGGACATCAAGGTCACCGTATGCCGCCAGGAAGGCGGCGCGGCCATGATGGCCGACGCCCACGGCAAGCTGACCGGCGAACCGGGCATCTGCATGGTCACCCGCGGCCCGGGCGCGTCCAACGCGCTGGCTGGCGTGCACATCGCCAAGCAGGACTCCACCCCCATGATCCTGTTCGTGGGCCAGATCGAACGCGGCATGCGCGAGCGCGAAGCCTTCCAGGAAATGGACTACCGCGCCGTCTTTGGCACGCAGGCCAAGTGGGTCACTGAAATCGACCAGGTCGAACGCATTCCCGAACTGATCTCGCGCGCCTTTCACATTGCCACCTCGGGCCGCCCCGGCCCGGTCGTGATCGCCCTGCCCGAAGACATGCTGGTCGAAGCGGCCAAGGTGGCCGACGCGCCGCGCTACGAAGTCATCGATGCGGCCCCCACGGCCGGCCAACTGGCCGACCTGGAACAATTGCTGGCTGGGGCTCGCAACCCGGTCGCCATCCTGGGCGGCACCCGCTGGGATGCCCGCGCGGTGCAACAGTTCGCCGATTTCGCGCAGCGCCATGCGCTGCCCACGGCAGTCTCGTTCCGCCGCCAGATGCTGTTCCCGGCCGACCACCCCTGCTTCATCGGCGACGTCGGCCTGGGCATCAACCCTGCTCTGCAGAAGCGCGTGGCCGACGCCGACCTGGTGCTGCTGGTGGGCGGGCGCATGTCGGAAAACCCCAGCCAGGCCTACACGCTGTTCGACATCCCCGTGCCCAAGCAGAAGCTCGTGCACGTGCATCCGGATGCCGGCGAGCTGGCGCGCGTCTATCGCCCCACGTTGGCCATCAACACCTCGCCCGCGGCCTTCGCCGACGCGCTGGCCGGCCTGAAGGCCCCCGCCCTGCCCGTCTGGGCCGAAGGCACGCAGGCCATGCGCGAGTCGTACCTGAAATGGAGCGACCCGGCCGCCGTCACCACGCCGGGCGTGCTGCAGATGGGCCAGGTCATGGCCTACCTGGAAAAAACGCTTCCGGCCGACGCCATCATGACCAACGGCGCCGGCAACTACGCCACCTGGCTGCATCGCTTTCACCGCTTCACGCGCTACGGCACGCAGTTGGCTCCCACTTCGGGCTCGATGGGCTACGGCCTGCCTGCGGCCGTGGGCGCCAAGCGCGTCTGGCCCGACAAGACCGTGGTCTGCTTTGCCGGCGACGGCTGCTTTTTGATGCACGGCCAGGAATTCGCCACGGCGGTGCAGTACGACCTGCCCATCATCGTGGTGCTGGTCGATAACGGCATGTACGGCACCATCCGCATGCACCAGGAAAAGCACTACCCCGGCCGCATTTCCGCGACCGAGCTGAAGAACCCGGACTTCGCCGACTACGCCCGCGCCTTTGGCGGCCACGGCGAACGCGTCGAGACCAACGAGCAGTTCGGCCCGGCGTTCGAACGCGCCCTGGCCAGCGGCAAGCCGGCGATCCTGCACTGCTTCATCGACCCGCAGGCCATCACGCCGTCCACCACGCTGGACAAGATCCGCGACGCCGCGCTCAAGGCCCAGCACTGATCCCCGACCGGCAGCCAGGCCACGAGCGGCGCGCAGGCGCGCGTCGCGCAAACCCCGGCTTGCCGCCCGAATTATTTTAGGTTTAAACTTTCCAGATTCCGAAAACGGAAATCCATAGCGGAGACCCAGCATGTCCTCGAATCCTTCCTTCCATTGGCAAGACCCCCTGTTGCTGGACCAGCAGCTCACCGAAGAAGAACGCATGGTGCGCGATGCCGCCCACGCCTATTCGCAGGACAAGCTGGCCCCGCGCGTGCTGAACGCCTTCCGCAACGAAAAGACCGACCCGGAAATCTTCTCCGAAATGGGTGAGCTGGGCCTCCTGGGCGCCACCATCCCCGCCGAATACGGCGGCGCCGGCCTGAACTACGTCAGCTACGGCCTGATCGCCCGTGAAGTCGAACGCATCGACTCCGGCTACCGCTCGATGATGAGCGTGCAGTCGTCGCTGGTGATGGTGCCCATCAACGAATTCGGCAGCGAAGCGCAAAAGCAGAAATACCTGCCCAAGCTGGCCCGCGGCGAATGGATCGGCTGCTTCGGCCTGACCGAACCCAACCACGGCTCCGACCCCGGCGGCATGGAAACGCGCGCGGTCAAGACGGCCGACGGCTACAAGCTGTCCGGCAACAAGATGTGGATCACCAACTCGCCCATCGCCGACGTGTTCGTGGTGTGGGCCAAGTGCGTGGGCGGTGAATTCGACGGCAAGATCCGCGGCTTCATCCTGGACAAGGGCACCAAGGGCCTGTCGGCCCCCGCCATTCACGGCAAGGTCGGCCTGCGCGCCTCGATCACCGGCGAAATCGTCATGGACGAAGTGGAAGTGTCCGCCGACCAGATGATGCCCGGCGTGTCCGGCCTGAAGGGTCCGTTCACCTGCCTGAACTCCGCTCGCTACGGCATCGCCTGGGGCGCCATCGGCGCCGCCGAAGCCTGCTGGCACACCGCCCGCCAGTACACGCTGGACCGCAAGCAGTTCGGCCGCCCCCTGGCCGCCAACCAGCTGATCCAGAAGAAGCTGGCCGACATGCAGACCGAGATCACGCTGGCGCTTCAAGGCTGCCTGCGCCTGGGCCGCATGAAGGACGAAGGCACCGCCGCCGTCGAGATCACCTCGATCATGAAGCGCAATTCCTGCGGCAAGGCGCTGGACATCGCCCGCCTGGCCCGCGACATGCTGGGTGGCAACGGCATCTCCGACGAATTCGGCGTGGCCCGCCACCTGGTGAACCTGGAAGTGGTCAACACCTACGAAGGCACGCACGACGTGCACGCCCTGATCCTGGGCCGTGCGCAGACCGGCATCCAGGCGTTCTATTGATAGCCTGCATAGTGCCAGGCAGGCAACGGGGCCATCGATAGCCGCCCCGCTTGCCTGAACCGACAAGCCGCCCGGGGTCAGTTCATCCCGAGGCGGCTTTTTTCATGCGCCACGACACGCCTTCAGGGTAATCAAGAACTAGCCGCCCAACGGGCCTTGCCGTACGCTTTGCGGCATTGGCCTGGCGCCGGCCCGCTGCATCGCCTGCCCGACCCCGGATTTTCCGTCACGACCAGGAGTCGCGCATGCTTCGCAGTCCCTCTCTCCGCCTGTTGGCGGGCGTTGTCATTGCCTTCGCGGGCCACGGCGCCTTGGCCGCCACCACCCTCACCATGACCACCGAATACCCGGCCACGTCGATGCCGGGACAAGGCGTGTCCACCTTCGCCGACCTGGTGCGCAGCAAGAGCGGCGGCCAAGTGCTCATCGACGCAAGCTTCGATGCCGCGCGCGGCATCAAGTCCGGCGACATGATCGATGCCGTGCAAGCGCGCAAGATCGATGCCGGCGACGCGTTTGCCGGCGCCCTGGCGGCGAAGTACCCGCTGTTCGGCGTGTCGTCGCTGCCCTTCCTGGCCGACTCGCTGAGCAAGGCGCGCGCCTTGAACAAGTCCGCCCGCCCTGCCTATGAAAAGCTGCTGGCCGCGCACGGCCAGAAGCTGCTCTACACCACGCCCTGGCCGGCCTCGGGCATCTGGTCCAAAGAGAAAGTGGACAGCGTGGCGGCGCTGAAGGCGCTGAGCATCCGTACGTACGACACCACGTCGCAGGACGTGATGCAGAAAGCCGGCGCCCGCGCGCAGAACATTTCGTTCGCCGACGCCATGCCGCGCATCGCCTCGGGCGAAGTCAACGCGGTGCTGTCGTCGGGCGACGGCGGCGCAGGTCGCAAGCTGTGGGAACACCTGCCGCGCTTTGCCGAGATCAACTACGCCATGCCGGTGTCAGTGGCGACGATGAACCTGCAGGCCTACCAGGCGCTGGATGCGAAGTCGCGCCGCGCCATCGACCAGGCCGCCGCCCAGACCGAGGCCGAGCAATGGAAGCGCATCGAAGGTAGGCTGCAGCAGAACTACGCCAACATGCGCAAGAACGGCGTGACGATCGATACGGCGGTGCCGATGCCGGTGCGCAAGGCGCTGAAGGACGCGGCGGCGGATTCGGTGAAGCAGTGGGAGGCTGCGGCAGGGCCGGATGGGGTGAATATCCTGAAGGCGATGCGGCGGCCGTAGACGACAAGGCGGCCGTCGGCGATAAGCATCAGGCGTATTCCCAGCTGAAGCCCGCCTCGATATCCATGTTCAGCGCATCGACCGTCCACCATAGACCGGGGGGAACCTGCATGGTGAATCCACATCGCATGTCTACGTATCCACCTGGGATGGTTTCATAGTGAGAGGTAACCACCCCCGTGGAATTGGGGGCATTGTTGAGATACCCGGCAACAACGAGAGTTCCGGCAACGGTCCCGATGAAGCGCGATCCCACCATGATGGGACGACCCGTCGTGTTCTGATACCACGTACGCAATACCGTGGTGCGCTGACGCAGCTTTTGCCCGATGCCGAATACCTGGCTCTTCAATTGTTGAAGCGCGGACTGGGCCTGGGCAAGGTCGGAGGCCAGTTGTGCCACATCCAACGCGCCCACGTTACTCACGACGCCGAACAGCTTGACCACCCAGCAACCGGTGGCATTCAACGGACGGGTCTCAGTCGCCGTACGCGCACCCAGCGAATTGTCGAATCTCAACGTATCCCCATAGAACTCAAGGGAGTACGGCGGCGAGGATCGAAACACCCTGTCCCCTTGTGCGCTTTTCGAGAACGGGCCGGTACCTGGGCCGGAAATCACACCGTAGGTAAAGGCTTGTTCCCCCGTGACCAGTTGCATCGCATCGCGCTGAATCACCCCGGACGTACCCGCCGACAAGGCCCCATCGCCTCGCAACACGACCGCCCCCAGCGCCGCAACCGACTTACCATTCAGATCCGGCAAACGCAGCGTGGTCGTGCCGTCTCCGGTCGTGTAGCTGCCCCGAACCGAGGCATCGCTTTGCCACGTGGCCTCCGGCACCAGCGGAAAATTACCCGCCTGCACGCTGGCCCACATATCCGGATACGTCGCCCGGTTGATCACCTGCCCGTCCAGCGGCGCCCAACCGGCGGGGATCGCCGCACGGCTCGGCCACCACGTCACGAATCCCAGCGGAATGCTGTCGATGGGCGGCAATTGCGTGACGGGCACGCGGCCATCGGCGGCCAACGTCGCCACGCCGCCGGGCTGCCCTTTTTCAGCAAGCGGCACGGCATCCTGCACGGCTGGCAGTTGCGCAGCGGGCACACGGCCTTCGGCGTCCAGCGTCGGCACGCCGCCCGGCCGGCCCTTGTCGGCGGCGGGTATCAACGCAGGCAGCTGGCCCGCCACGATTCTGCCGTCCGCGGCCAGGGTGGCGACGCCGCCGGGCTGGCCCTTTTGCGCCAGCGGCACGGCCGGTTCCGTGACCGGCAGGAAATCCAACGGCACGCGGCTGCCTTCGTCCAGCGGCGCGACGCCGCCGGGCGCCGCTTTCTGTGCGAGCGGGATGGCCGGTTCCGGCAGATGCGCGGCGGGCACCTTGCCGGCGGCGTCCAGCGGCGTCACGCCACCCGCGGCACCTTTGTCCGTGGCGGGAATGGCGGCATCGGCCTTGCGCTGCGCGGCGGCCGCCGCGACTTCCACGGCGTCGACGCCGCTGCGAGTCTTGGTGAAGTTCTCGTTGACGACGACCATCGCGTCACGCAGCGTGTCGCCAGTCTGGTCGTTCGGCGCCTGGCCGACGTTGATGGGTTTGAGGATTTGCATGGGAAAGCTCTCGGAAGCGGCCACTGCATCGGGACCGCAAAAAAAAGCCGCAAGCGGACTCGCTGGCGGGCATCGAAAAGAACTGGCTGATCGAGAGGTCTTCAAGCGACCCCGAGGCGGCTACCTGTACTCACGCCAGCTACCAAAATTCATGTTGTCGGATACAACGGCGTAGCTCGCACCCGACGGCACCACCGAATTCATCGCCAACGTAACGCCGTTGCCCGTCGCGATTACACGCGTGGCCGGAACCGAATTGATCGTCAGATACATGTTTCCGCCGGCGGACGATGCCGTGCTGCCCAATACATAAACGCAAATGGGGCGCCCGGTGGCATTGACATAGGTTGGGCCAAACGCACGCTGGCCCTGCATATCCTGCAGCGCTTGACCAAATCCCAAGGTCTGTCCTTTCAAGGATTGAAAGGCGGCGTTCAGGGCCGCGAAATCGCTGGCGAGTTGCGCCGTGTCCACAGCCCCTGGATTGGTCACCGCTGCAAAAGCATGTATCGTCCATACCCCCGTGGCATTGGCCATCCGCGTTTCGTCGCCGGTGTTGGCAATCCACCGATTGCCGGACGTGGTTTGCCGAGTCGTCGTGAATGTGTAGCCGACGAAATTCCCCGAAGGCATCACGGCGTTCAACGCCCCATCGGCCAACAGGTTGGTCGCCTGGTTGAATCCGCTGACCACGCGGTAGTCCATCGGACCCAGTTGATCGGCCTGCAGCCTGCCAGGCGTGCCTGCAGATCTCGCGCCGTCGCCCCGCAACACCATCGCCGCCAGCGAACCGCTGGCGACACCATTCATGTCCGGCACGCGTATCGTGGAGACCCCGTCGCCGAGCGTGTAGCTGCCGCGCTTGAGCGGGTCGGCCAGCCAATCCGCTTCCGGCACGACGGGCACCCTGCCCCCCGTCACCATGGCGGCCAGGTCGGGAAAGGTGGCGCGCGAAAGGGTCTGGCCGTCCGCGGGAATCTGCCCGGCCGGGATGGAGGCGCGCAACGGCCACCATGCCATCGTGGCAACCGGCAGGCCCATGGGAATCGGCGGCATCTGCTCGACCGGTACGCGGCCGTCGCCCCCCAACGTGGCCACGCCGCCGGGCAGGCCTTTTTCCGCCAGCGGCACCGCATCCTGCACCGCAGGCAGTTGCACGGCGGGCACGCGGCCGTCAGCGCCCAGCATCGCTACGCCGTTGGCGCGGCCTTTCTCCGCCACCGGAATCAGGGCGGGCAACTGCGACGGGTCGATCTTGCCGTCGACAGCGAGCGTGGCCACGCCGTAGGGCTGCGCCTTTTCTGCGGCGGGAATCAGGTCGGGCAATTGCAGCGGCGTGATCTTGCCATCTGCGGCCAACGTGGCGACGCCGCCGGGCTGGCCCTTTTGCGCCAGCGGCACGGCCGCTTCCGTCACCGGCAGGAAGTCCACCGGCACGCGACCGTCTTCGTCCAGCGGGGCCACGCCGCTGGGGGCCGCCTTCTGTGCCAGCGGAATGGCGGGTTCCGGCAGATGCGCGGCCGGCACCTTGCCTGCCGCATCCAGCGGCGTCACACCGCCGGCCGCGCCTTTTTCCGCGGCGGGGAAGGGGGCGGCCCCCCTTCCCCGGGCGGCGGCCCCCCCGGGTTTCACCGGGGCCCCCCCCCCGCGGGGCTTGGGGGAGGTTTCGTTTACCCAGAACCTCCCGTTTTGCAGCGGATTGCCCGTCTCTTTTACACATCTCCCAGA